>JANXTN010000211.1 GCA_025352435.1 Ferruginibacter sp.
ACGCATTTGGAAGAGGGCGGAAAAATGATGATAACCCTTGCCGGTGCTATGAGTACGGCTGAACTTGGGCTGAGTCTTGCAGAAATGATTAGGCAAGATAAAGTTGCAATCATTAGTTGCACCGGCGCAAACTTGGAAGAAGACATTATGAATTTGGTAGCGCATTCTCACTACAAGAGGGTGCCGAATTACAGAGATTTAAGTCCGCAGGAAGAGTGGGATCTATTAGAGAATCATTATAACCGTGTAACGGATACTTGTATACCTGAGGAGGAAGCTTTTAGAAGATTGCAACAGCATATTGAAAAAATCTGGAAGGATGCAGAGGCTGCAGGTGAAAGATATTTTCCACATGAGTACATGTACAAAATGTTGCTAAGTGGCGTGCTGGAGCAGTATTACGAAATAGACCCAAAGAACAGTTGGATGCTTGCGGCGGCTGAAAAAAATATTCCGATTGTAGTACCGGGCTGGGAAGACAGCACCATGGGAAATATTTTTGCATCGTACATTATTAAAAATGAATTGATGGCAACCACTATGAAAAGTGGTATTGAATATATGGTGTGGCTGGCTGACTGGTATAAGCACAATTCCTCCGGGAAAGGTGTTGGTTTCTTTCAAATTGGTGGCGGTATTGCAGGAGATTTTCCAATCTGTGTAGTTCCCATGATGTACCAGGATCTGGAAATGCATGACGTACCATTCTGGAGTTATTTCTGCCAGATATCTGACAGCACAACTTCCTATGGTTCATACTCAGGAGCGGTACCAAATGAAAAAATTACTTGGGGTAAACTTGATATTACTACCCCGAAATTTATTGTGGAAAGTGATGCTACGATTGTGGCCCCGTTGATGTTTGCATGGATATTGGGATGGTAGGGAAGAAGACACAAGATGAGAGATACTAGACACAAGATGTAAAACGGAAGACAAAAGAAGAAAGACAAAAGACAAAAGAATGGGGATTTGAAGTTTTCATTAATCCATCACTCATAATTCATCATTTAAAATACTGCTTTGCGCCTCAGCGTCTTTGCGGTGAAAAATACCAACATGGAAAAAGTAAAACTGACCGTTAACAACAACGGTTCACTAAAAGTAGATGGTGATTTTGAAATTGTAGACAGAAACGGCAATGTGTATGATCTTGGTGGTCGTACCATTGTAAGTATTTGCCGCTGTGGTTTATCTAAAAACAAACCTTTTTGCGATGGTGCGCACAACGGGAATTTTGAGCATGAAGCAGTAGCATTTGCATTGCCGCCTAAGAAAACTACTTAGGATAATATTGTAGGAAGTGTATGCTGAGCATTCTTTAATATACACTTCTTTTACTTTCTAAAACAAGTATTGGTAAACTTCTTCCACTTTCCCAAGCATCACCACCTCAATACCGAATTTTAGTTTTCCAATGCTCTTGCTGTTATACTTTGAGATGAGTATTTTTTCAAACCCAAGTTTTTCAGCTTCAGCTATGCGTTGTTCTATTCTATTCACCGCTCTTATTTCTCCTGAGAGGCCAACTTCCCCCGCAAAACATACTTTTTGCGGAAGTGGAACATCTTCATAACTGCTTAAAAGTGCACAAACAATTGCCAAATCGATACTTGGATCTTCTACTTTGATACCGCCGGCTATATTGATAAACACATCTTTTACCCCAAAATGAAAGCCACCACGCTTTTCCAAAACGGCCAAAAGCAGTTGTAATCGCCTCAGATCGAAGCCACTAACTGTTCTTTGTGGGGTTCCATACACACTTTGTGTTACCAAAGCCTGGGTTTCTATGAGTAATGGACGCATTCCTTCGATAGTTGCGGCGATGGCAATTCCGCTTAATTCGTCTTCTTTTTGGGTAATTAAAATTTCTGAGGGGTTCAAAACCGGTTTCATTCCCTCTCCTGTCATTTCATAAATGCCCAATTCCGAGGTACTCCCGAACCTGTTTTTAAGGGTTCTTAAAATGCGATATGCATAATGTCTGTCACCCTCAAATTGTAAAACAGTATCCACCATATGCTCCAATATTTTTGGTCCTGCAATGGTGCCGTCTTTTGTAATATGCCCAATTAAAAAAACTGGTGTGTTTGTTTCTTTCGCATAGCGTTGAAGTTCCGCAGCGCATTCTCTTATTTGCGAAATACTTCCCGGACCAGATTCTACAAATGGTGATTGCAATGTTTGAATAGAATCTACAATCACCAATTCCGGTTGTAATTTTTTTATCTCTTTAAAAATTGTTTGCGTGTTTGTTTCGGTGAGCAAATAAAAATTATCGCTTTGTGTGCCCACTCTATCTGCACGCATTTTTATCTGCTGCTCACTTTCTTCCCCACTTATATAAAGCGTGCGCACATTTGTAAGTTGCAAACCTATTTGTAAAAACAAAGTAGATTTTCCGATACCCGGTTCACCCGCAACAAGCACAATACTTCCTGCAACAATTCCACCTCCAAGTACACGATTTAATTCACCATCGCTGGAAAAAATCCTTTTCTCTTCTCCGCTTATAACATCATTTATAGAAATTGTTTTTAGCCCCTTCATACCGCTAAAGTCCCGCCAATCCTCCTTCGCAGCCTTGTCTGTTCCTTTAACGATAACTTCTTCTAAAAAAGTATTCCACTCATTACAGCCCGGACATTTACCAACCCACTTCGCACTTTCCTGTCCACAATTCTGACAAAAAAATGTTGACTTCGTTTTACTCATAAAATAAAATTACGTAGAAGCGTTGTAGAATATGGAATTGATTGGTTGTAATTTTTTTGTCCAAACAAAGAAGCAGCTTTGGTCATCATCGTTGTGAACTTGTTCTGTTAATTAATCTTCTTTTAGCGAAAGAAAATTAATTAATCTCACTTCTAGGGGTCATACCTTTTTTGATCTTTAATTATGTTTTACAAAAAAAGAAAAGCAAATTTATTTTTTCGACTTCCTCATTTTTCAAAAATGAAAACTGTTATTGTAGTAAACAATTACTATCGTTTTATTCCACTAATATTTCATGCCATTTTGTTCACATTATTTTTAGAATACAAATATTTTAATCAAGATAATGGAGAAAATATTTTTTAGAAAATCCCATCTTCACTTTGGAAATTAAAAGCTGAGATGAAAATATTTTTAGACAGAAATTATTTTGTTGAAAAAAAATAAGATAACTTTTTTGAAATGAAATGAAGAATATTGAAACAGTATAAATAGAAAAAGAGCCATCATTTCTGACAGCTCTTTTACTTACTAACCCATTAAATTCTATAGCTAAAGTACATAATCACCTGAAAAGAAAAAATTATTTTTTGAAGGTCTCAATTATTTAATACTGGATAATATGTAAACAAAAATGATTTATAAAGCTGATTAATTGATAGTTATAACATTCTTTCCTCAATTTTTAACTGCTCAAAATAAAAAATTTAAAGAAAATCTTTTTGCAATTTGGTTTATAACATAAACTAGTCTACGTTTGTATAAATTAACGAATAATGAAAAGTTTTCTTACCATTCTAAGTCTTTTAATCGCTTTCAATAGCTTTAGTCAGGTGACTGTATCGGGCAAAGTAACTGACAATAAAAACCTGCCAATTAAGGGAGTGAGTATTACCCTAGTCGATACATATGATGGAGGTACTACAGATTCCCTCGGTAATTATTCCTTTGTTACAACGGAAAAAGGCGCCAAAACTATCAATGCCACAATGTCAGGATTTAGTTCTTATAATGCAAAACTCGATATTGCAAATGCTGCTATTAATTTAAATATTACAATAAAAGAACTTATTACAGAATTAAACGCTGTGACAATTACTGCAGGTTCTTTTGAAGCAAGTGATAAGAAAAAAGGAACTGTACTCACTTCATTAGATATTGTAACAACCGCAGGAAGCAACGGAGACATTACCGGCGCACTAAAAACGTTACCTGGAACACAGCAAGTGGGTGAAAGTGAAGGTTTATTTGTAAGAGGTGGTTCAGCTACCGAAAGCAAGATTTTTATTGATGGTAGCCTTGTAAATAACTTTTTTTACAGCAGCTTGCCGGGTTTAGCTACTCGGGGTCGTTTTAATCCTTTTCTTTTTAAGGGAACAGTTTTCTCTACAGGTGGTTATTCGGCATTGTATGGTCAGGCATTATCTGCAGCTCTAATTCTCGAAAGCGCAGATTTGCCCGAGAGAACAGAGGCAGACCTAAGCGTATCGGTTATAGGTGTAGGTGGCGGCATTCAAAAACTGGCGAAAAACAAAAAAGCAGCTTGGGGGGTTTCTTATGCTTATACCAATCTTGCTCCTGCATTTGCGGTGATAAAACAGAAGGTGGACTTTTTTAAAACCCCGGTTTATCACCAAGGCGATGCAAACTTTAGAATTAAAACCAAAAATGGTGGTTTTATCAAATACTATAGTTACGCAAGCTGGAACCGCACAGGCATTCGCAATCCTGATATTGATTCTGTTCAGCTTAAAAATGCCTTTGAGATAGAAAACGCAAACACTTTTCAAAATATAAGCTGGAGAGAAAATATAGGGAACGGCTGGAAAGCAAATACAGCTTTAAGTTTTAGTACTAACAGAGATGATATTGGGAACGAGTTGCTAAACAGCGAAAACCAAAAACAACAGTTTTTTTCACCTGCTGGCTATTCTGGCAAAAACTTCTCGTTGGTAAACAAGGCACAGTATGCACAGGCTAAAGTAGTATTGGAAAAAAGATTAAAAGGAATAAATACGATTCGCTTTGGATCAGATTATTTTTTTAGCAAAGAAAAAACTTATTATACCTTATTTGATGGTACAAAGTTTACTGATGTCGTGAACGAGAATTTATACGCAGCTTTCGCTGAAACTGATGTGTACATAACAAAAGACCTTGCATTGAAAGCAGGTGGAAGATTGGAACACTCAGAGCAAATTGATAAATGGAATGCAGCGCCTCGTGCATCTGTTGCATATAAGTTTAAAAATAAAAGCCAGCTGTCTTTTGCTTACGGCATCTTTTATCAAAACCCTGAAAGAAAATATTTACCAATACTGAACAATAATGTAGGCTACTCCAAAGCAACCCATTATATTTTACAATATCAGATTGCAAAAAACAGCAGAATTTTTAGAACAGAAATGTTTTACAAAAACTACAATGCATTGTATAAAACAGCTATCAACAATGAAGGAAGAGAAGTAGCAGCTAACAACAATGGTGTGGGTTACGCAAAAGGTCTTGAGGTTTTTTGGAGAGATAAAACTTCCATTAAAAATTTAGATTATTGGATCTCCTATTCTTACCTCGATACTAAAAGAAATTATATGAACTATCCGGGTTCGTTTACTCCTTCTTTTGCTGCAAGCCATACTGCATCTCTTGTTGCTAAAAAGTTTGTTACTGCCTGGAAAATCGGTTTTAATATGAGCTACAATTTTGCAAGCGGTCGACCATACTACAATCTACGTTACGATAATGCGCAAAGTAAATACATCGTAAGAGAAGAAGGAAAAACCATAAACTACAACAGTTTAAGCTTCAGCATGAACTATTTGCCTAACCTGGGCAAGACCAATAAAAAATCATTTGTAGTATGGGTTTTATCACTAACGAATGTGCTTGGGCAGGAACAGGTATTTAATTACAATTTCT
>JANXTN010000237.1 GCA_025352435.1 Ferruginibacter sp.
ACGAAGTGGTACAAATAAATTTAAAGGTTCTGTTTATAATTTTTTTAGATCTGAAAATACACAAGGCTATAAAGTAAATGCATCAGAAGCTGTAAAAACGCCAATAAATTATAATCAGTTTGGCGCATCATTCGGTGGACCAATATTAAAAAACAAGGTTTTCTTTTTCGGAAGTTATGAGCAGGAAAAAATAAAATTACCGGGTTCACCTGTTTGGAGGGCATCTAAACCCGGAGAATCATCGGACGGTGTCAGTATTTCACAGGCCACAGCGGATACGTTAAATGCTTTGAAAGCATTTTTAATGTCAAAGTTTGGGTACGATCCCGGCTCTTTTGATAACTACAATTATGCAACCGAAAGTAAAAAAGCAACAGCAAGACTTGACTGGAATATTAATGCAAAAAATACATTCACTTTCAAATACAATTACCTAAAATCCTTTAGGGATATAGCTGCAAGCAATAGTGGCGCACAGGGCAGCAGACAGCCAAGTTTAACGGGTTTACCATTTAGTGGAAACGGTTATAGAATCAACAATAATTTCAATATTTTTATTGCAGAATTAAATACCCGTTTGAGCAACAAAGCAAACAACAAACTGCAAATAGGTTATACAGAATTAAGAGATTTCAGAGAACCTTTGGCTAAAGGAAATCCTTTTCCTTTGGTTGATATTCTTAACGGCAGCGGCCAAACTTATACTTCATTCGGGTATGAGCCTTTTACCTACAACAATAAATTGAATTCCAATATTTTTCAATTTTCAGACGTTTTTACTTTATATAAAGGTGCCCATGAGATTACTGCCGGTACTCAAAATTATATTAAGCATTTTGAAAACGGTTTTGCACCAAATTATCAGGGCTATTTCAGATTTAATAATCTTACAGATTTTTATGCAGCTGCAAATAATCCATACATTTCTGCATCGCAGCCAGGCACACAAACCGCTACTATCAGAAGGTTAGGTTTTGCAACTACAAAAGATGGATCTTTTCCTTTTGCAAAAATAGGAGCAACAGAAATAGGCGTTTTTTTGCAAGATAAATGGCGGGTAAAACAAAATTTTACTGTGACTTATGGGGTAAGAGTAGATGTTCCTGTCTTTCAAAATAAATTTTCTACAAATGATAGTTTAAAGACTTTGACGTTTAGAGACGGACAAAAAATAGATGTGGGTCAAGCACCTCCAACCCAGGCATTAATCAGCCCTCGATTAGGTTTTAACTGGGACGTAAAAAATGATAAAAAAACACAAATTCGTGGAGGTTTTGGTCTGTTTGCAGGTCCGCCGCCATTTGTATGGATTAGTAACCAGGCAGGAAATAATGGGGTTCAGTTAGGTTCTGTTTCTTTAGGAAATGGATCAACTGCAAATCTGCCTTTTTCACCAAATGTAGATGCCTTCCGTCCTAATGGAGTTGGATTGTCTACAGCCTACAATATTGCTGTAACAGATAAAAATTTTAGGTATCCACAAAATTTTAAAGCAAGTCTAGGAGTAGATCAAAAACTACCTGCAAACTTTACGCTTACTGTAGAGGGCAATTATACAAAAGATGTAAACGCTGTCTATTTTCAAAACATTAATTTACCTGCAAATGGCGTTGCACTTGCAGGTGCTGATAATCGTATTCGTTACAATACTCCGCAGATCTATAATGGAACTACCTTAACTAACCCGAACATAAGTGATGCCATTTTGATGAAAAATTCTAACGAAGGTTATGGTTATTTCTTTACAACACAATTGCAAAAAACTTCTAAATATTTTACAGGAAGTGTAGCATACACTTATAGCAAAGCAAGGACGATAAATGATGGTGGATCGATTGCTCAGAGCAACTGGAGAGACCGTTCAGTGAAGGGAGATCCCAATACAGATGAGTTGGGATACGCTAATTTTTACCAACCGCACAGAGTTATTGCATATGGATCATACAGAAGAGAATATGCAAAATATTTTGCCAGCTCAATTGGTTTTACTTTTGAAGCAGCAAATAATGGAACCGGTACTTACACATACAACGGCGATTTAAATGGTGATAACCAAACCGGAAATGATTTGATGTACGTACCAAGGAATCAGTCTGAAATCGTGTTGGTAAAAACCAATGCTGCAGACCCTAGAACTCCGGATCAAATTTGGGCTCAATTAAATAATTTTATAAGCCAGGATGTTTATTTAAACAAACAAAGAGGTAAAATAGTTGACAGAAACGGCGCATTAGCACCATACTTTAAGCAGGTAAACGTAAACTTTACTCAGGACTTTTTTGTGGAAACAAAAAATAAAACCAGGAATACTTTGCGTTTAACGGTTGATGTTTTGAATGTAGGAAATTTAATAAACAGACAATGGGGAGTTACAAAATCTTTTGTAAGAACCAATCCTTTAAATTTTGTAGGAGTGGGCACTGACGGAAAGCCTACCTTTTCTTTTCCTTACTTAGACGCATCGAATCAAACGCCACTCACACAGAGTTACCGAGATAACCTGGGTATTGCATCACGTTGGCAAATGCAGATTGGCATTCGTTATTTATTCAACTAAAACATCACCTTCAACATAAAAGAAATGAAATCTATAAATAAATACTTGATAGTAATCATTGTTTTAGCATTAACAATTACTTCCTGCAAAAAATATGATAATAATGTAGATGGTGTAGCCAATACTGCGCTATCAACCTCATCTGCACTTACATTGAACAACAGAATTTTAGCAGGTTTTGTAATTGATGCAACTACTCTTCCTAATCTTCCAACAGGTCAATTACCTCTTTCCTTTAATAAGTTTAGAAAATTGTTGACTTACGATACTACGATAACTGCTAACAAACCTCCAGCTTATACTGCCGGAGATGTAATTACAATTGTTGGATATTTAAAGGGTGATGATTTTGCGATTAGCAAAAGAAAAATAAACGTAAATTTATTTAAGGCGCCTGTAGCATTTATCACACCTGCTAATCCACCGTCTGTAATAAATGTTTTGCAGAATGCGGAAGACAGATATAGAAGTTACCAACCCGGTGCTGCGGGAACCGCGACGGCTGCGGATACAACATTTACCTTGACTAGCATTGCGCCT
>JANXTN010000246.1 GCA_025352435.1 Ferruginibacter sp.
GTCAACTGAAAAGCTTACTTGGACAATATTTCGGGCTTTGCACTGTAATCTTTTTCGTTCCTCAAAAAGGATCGCCGCTTCAATCCCGCAGCCTTTCACCGGTTAATCTTTTTTCAACTTTTCCCATTCACGAAATGAAGCAACTATTTTGAAATAGATTTTATCCTAACTTTCGTGCTTAAATATATTTTATGCAACGTAGATCGTTCATTAAAAATACCTCGCTCACATTAGGCGCATTGGCGTTATTAAGCAAGAGTTCACTTGCAAGTTTTTTAGCAGATCCTGCCTACAATATTAAAATGCTCACAGATACTATTGGGGTATTTACAGAAAGTGGTGGTACCATTTTGTTTATGCTTGGTAAAAAAGGAACCGTAGTTGTAGATAGCCAATTCCCTGCATCAGCAAAACATTGCATTGATGAGATAATGAAGAAAACCAAAAAACCATTTGAGTTGTTGGTAAATACGCATCATCATGGTGACCATACGGCTGGTAATATTGCTTTTAAAGGTTTAGTAAAAAATGTGGTGGCACATAAAAATTCTAAAATAAACCAGGAAGCTGTTGCTATAAAAAATAAAGCGGAAGACAAACAATTATACCCGGATACAGTTTTTGATACCACCTGGAGTAAAAAATTAAAGGGTGAAAAACTTACACTAACATATCTTGGTGCAGGACATACAAACGGCGATAGCTTTGTCCATTTTGAAAAAGCAAACATTGTACATGTGGGAGATTTAGTTTTTAATCGTCGCCATCCCTTTGTAGACAGAACTGCAGGTGCAAACATGGCTCAATGGATTACAACACTGGAAGCTGGTACTAATAAATACAGTGATACAACAAAATATGTATGCGGACATGCAGGAACAGGTTATGAGATTGTAATTACCAAAACAGATATTTTACTTTTCAGGGATTACCTCGGCAATGTATTAAAGCTTGCAAAAGAAAGCATGGCTCAAGGAATGAGCAAAGCAGACTTCTTAAAGCTAAAAGAAATACCGGGCTCACCAGAATGGAAAGGCGATGGAATAACCAGACCGTTAGAAGCTGCATGGGATGAACTTATAGCAGCAAATGGCAAAATGTAATTCTTATATTTTTTCGGAGATATTGGTAATGGAGAAGAAGTAACTTTTAGTTATTTCTTCTCCATTAATTTTTCCAAAACAAAATAAACGATTGGGCAAAAAGTAGAATTTTTTAAAGTGATTTCCTGCCTTTTTATGATCACATCTTCATCGGTGTAGGGGAATCGCATGCAATCTGATGGGCGATCTTCGTAAATACTGCAGTAATTATCTTCTCCCAAAAAAGGGCAAGGTTTTGTGGTTGTAACATAATCTCCATCCTCATCTAACATTAAATAAGTTTCTATAAAAACACCTTCTTTCATTTGTAAAACTTTTGAAATTCGTTTTACATCTGTGGCTTTAAACCGGGGTGAATAATTTTTACAGCAATTTGCACAGGTAAGACAATTAATGTTCTCGTATGCTTCCTCATCCAATACCGGAAGAATTCTTAAGGTTGCTTTTTTATCTGCACGGTGCAAAAACTTCTTGTATAATTTGGTGCGCTCTAATGATTTTTTTTGCCAGTTAGTGAGCAATTTATTGTTGTCCATTCAATAATTATTCTTTGCGGTAGTTTTTAGGTGCAGTTATGTTGGTTAGTAAAATTACACAACTTAAAAGCAGGTTTTTGTAAAGTTTTTCAACAATAGCATTTTACTCCTTATCTCAGCAGTAATTCTAAGTGTATTAGTGTAAATTTGCAGCGCAAAAGACAGCTTTTCATTGGTAAGGCTAGGGGCCAACAAGCTTAATATGTAGATGAAGACGAAATGTGCGATGCCACTGAAGTTGAACATAGCTGCTTCTTTGCTCGGCTCAAAATAACATAACATTTTAAATCATATCCATGAATCTGTTCGAACAACAAAAAAACGAATTTTCACAAAGACATATTGGCCCGAATGAGCAGGAAACAAAACAAATGCTTAAGGCAATTGGCATTGGTTCTATTGAGGAGCTTGTTGCGAAAACAGTTCCTGCTGCTATTCGTGCAAATGAGCCGTTAAAAACCGATGGGCCAATGAGTGAGTTTCAATACCTCACAGAATTGAAAAAAACTGCCTCGCTGAACAAGGTTTTTAAGACATATATGGGGCAAGGTTATTATGGAACGATTGTGCCTTCGGTAATTTTAAGAACAGTATTTGAAAACCCAGGATGGTACACGCAATACACGCCGTACCAGGCAGAAATTGCGCAAGGGCGTTTAGAGAGTTTATTGAACTTTCAAACAATGGTAGCGGACCTGACAGGTTTACCCATTGCCAATGCAAGTTTGCTAGATGAAGGCACAGCCGCGGCCGAAGGAATGGCTATGTTGTTTAACCATAAAAATAAAAACACAGATCACATTACGGCACCAAAGTTTTTTGTAGACGAAAATATTTTTGCTCAAACAAAAGATATATTAATTACAAGAGCTACTCCGATAAATATCGAATTGGTTTTTGGAAATTATACTACTGCAGAAATTGACGAAACCTATTTTGGAGCAATTGTGCAATATCCAAATGCAAATGGAGAAGTACTTGACTACAGGAAATTTACAGACACCGTTCATGCTGCAAATGCACTCGTGATAATGGCTACAGATCTATTGTCACTTACACTTCTAACACCTCCGGGAGACTTAGGAGCTGATATTGCCATTGGAAGTGCACAGCGTTTTGGCGTACCAATGGGTTTTGGTGGACCTCATGCAGCATTTTTTGCAACCAAAGATGAATTTAAAAGAACAATACCCGGGCGCATAATTGGTGTAACAATTGATGCGCAGGGCAACCGTTGTTTGCGCATGGCATTGCAAACCCGTGAGCAACACATACGCAGAGAAAAAGCTACCAGTAATATTTGCACTGCACAAGCTTTGTTGTCAAACATGTCAGCAATGTATGCCGTTTATCATGGTGCAGAAGGATTAAAAAACATAGCGAAGCGTACAAGCCTCTTAGCAAAAACACTGAGTGATGAATTAGCTGCAATGGGTTATGCTAATGAGAATAAATATTATTTTGATACCCTAAAAATAAAAACAAATTTTTGCGAAGCAATAAAGGAAACTGCTGAAGCTGCTGAAATAAATTTCTTTTACGGAAAAGACGAATTGTTAATCAGTTTAGACGAGACAACTTCTCAAAATGATGTGCTAGATATACTACACATTTTTGCAAAAGTGAAAGACCAGCATATAGCCGAAGCAAGTTTTAGCAACGATGCTTTGCTCACAAATATTCCAACTTCACTCACAAGAACGTCAGAATTTCTAACCCACCCTGTTTTTAATTCTCACCGCAGTGAGAGCATGATGTTGCGTTATATTAAGAAACTCGAGAATAAAGATTTGAGTTTAAATACTTCTATGATTTCTCTTGGTAGCTGTACAATGAAATTAAATGCTGCTACAGAACTTATTCCGGTTAGTTGGCCGGAGTTCAGCAACATTCATCCATTCGCTCCTGCAGCTCAATGGAAAGGATATCAGGTCATTTTAAAAGAACTGGAAGAGTGGTTGAGTAATATTACAGGTTTTACAGCAACATCTTTACAACCAAATAGTGGTGCCCAAGGAGAGTATACAGGATTGCTGACTATTAGAGCTTACCATCAACATAGAAACGAAGCGCATAGAAATATTATTTTAATTCCAATTTCTGCGCATGGCACAAACCCTGCAAGTGCAGTAATGGCGGGCTTTAAGGTTGTAGTAACCAAGTGTGATGATGCAGGAAATATTGATATGCTAGATATGGCTGCACAGGTTGCTAAGCACAAGGATAATCTTGCAGGTTTAATGATCACTTACCCAAGTACTCACGGAGTATTTGAAGAAACCATTAAAGATTTATGTCAACTCATTCATGACAATGGAGGATTGGTTTACATGGATGGAGCAAACATGAATGCTCAGGTTGGGCTTACAAGCCCTGGATTAATTGGAGCGGATGTATGCCATTTAAATCTGCATAAAACATTTGCTATTCCTCATGGCGGTGGTGGCCCAGGAATGGGACCGATTGGGGTGAACGACAAATTAAAGCCTTTTTTACCGGGGCATGTAATAGAAGGTGTTGCAAATACACACATAACCAAAACACACGCTGTAAGTTCTGCGCCTTATGGCAGCGCAAGTATTTTATTGATAAGCTATGCATATATTAAAATGCTTGGTGCAGCAGGTTTGAAGAGAAGTACAGAATATGCAATTTTGAATGCGAACTATATGAAGGCAAGATTGCAAAATGATTATAAAATTTTGTACACCGGCAAGAACGGGACTTGTGCACATGAGTTTATTGTTGACTTGCGTCCGTTTAAAACAAGTGCAGGAATTGAAGCAGAAGATATTGCGAAGCGTTTGATGGATTATAATTTTCATGCGCCTACATTGAGTTTCCCGGTTGCAGGAACAATTATGATTGAGCCTACTGAGAGTGAGGACAAAGCAGAATTGGATCGTTTTTGTGACGCACTATTAAGTATAAGGAAAGAAATAGCTGCAATTGAAAACGGTACCGCAGATAAAGTGGATAATATTTTGAAAAATGCACCGCACACCCAATTTGTTATTACAAAAGATGAATGGAAATATCCTTATTCAAGACAAGAAGCTGCATTCCCATTACCTTTTGTAAAAGAAAATAAATTTTGGCCGAGCATAAGCAGAGTTAATAATACATACGGTGACAGAAATTTGATTTGTACTTGTGAGCCTATAGAAAGCTACATGGAAGCAGAAGCGTAAGTTATTTTAGAATTAAATTAATAAATACCTTACATTCGCACTTTATTAATACAATACAAATACAAAAAATGGACAAAAATCAAGGAACCGTAAAGTTTTTCAATTCTGAAAAAGGATTCGGATTTATTAAGCACGATGATTCTGACAAAGAAACTTTCGTACACGTT
>JANXTN010000250.1 GCA_025352435.1 Ferruginibacter sp.
CCAACTCAGGAAGTAATTTAAAAGTACCAACATGGTTCAAAACCAACAGCGGCGCATTTACAGCAGATGCTGCCCATGTAATTGCTGATGGGGTTATAAATGCAATCCCGTTAACAGATGTAAACACTACAGGAAATACCATAAACAATGTATTGTATGCGCAGTTTAACAACGTTTCAAGTTTTAGTGGTGGCACTTATGCAGCAGATGTTGGCAGTACTTCGGTGCTGCCTGTGAGTATTGCTTATTTTAAAGCCAGCAAGCAGGGAGGTGAGCATATTTTAAACTGGAAAATAACCTGTGTGGGTACAGCTACCCTAAAAATAATTTTAGAAAGAAGTTCAGACGGTAAAATATTTAATTCGCTGAATGAACAATTGGTTACCGAAACCCGCTGTCTGCAGGCATTTACACAAAGTGACGCAGCGCCTTTAGCAGGAATCAATTATTATAGATTAGTAACTATTTCACCTGACGGAAAAAAAGGATATAGTAATATCGTGGTCCTTTTAAATAAGACAAATGGGTTTCAAATTATCAGTGTAGCTCCTAATCCTGTAAAAGATGTTGCTGTTTTTAATTTTACAACAATAAAGGGAGGAATATTTGTTTTTCATCTAACTGACGTTTCCGGTAAAAATATTTTTACTAAAAAGGTTTCCGTTACTGATGGAAACAATTTAATTCCAGTAGATTTTTCTGGAGTAAGAAGCGGAATATATGCATTAAAGATAACGTCAGGTGACGGTGAAATTTTAACGCAGGCCTTTACAAAATTGTAGGGCATTCAAATTAACTCGTTAGTAAATTTATAATTCAAAATGCTGTTAAAAGAGCCTTAACTTCTTATTTGTATACAATGTGAATTTGATTCATTCGTTTCAGTTTAAGTTACCCACAAACCAGAAAATTGTGTATACAAGTTTTCTATAACGGTTAGTAGGTTAGTCAATAATTTTTACGATTTTTGTTTTAACCAAATACTGTCAGAAAATCACTGTAACTTTCTGGCTATTAATCTTATGTTGAAAAAAAATTATCGGGGGGTGTTTTGTACTGCGGTCCGACTGCTATATTTTCTTATAATGTTTACTGTTTTTATTTCTTCTCTTGTTTCCTGTAAGGTTACTCAACCTTCGTCCTACTTTAAAAACTTAAAACAAGATACCACACTTAGGGGAGCGGTAACAAGTAATTTTGAATTGAAAATAATGAAAGGTGACAGGCTATCTGTTTCGGTTACCAGTTTAAGTACAGTGGAAGATGCAGTATTTAATAGCGCCGGAACCGGCGGCGGCATTGGTGTTGTAGCAGCGGGTAAAGGTGGTGGTTATGTAGTGCAGCCGGATGGCTCTATTTTATTGCACAGGCTTGGGACGGTACAGGCCGAGGGTTTAACCCGAAAAGAACTTTCCCGAAAACTGGAAGAGAAATTATTATCGTACATGAAAGAACCTATTGTGCAGGTAAGTTTTTTGAACCATAGAATTACTGTAATGGGAGAAGTGCGCACGCCGCAGGTATTAAGTATGCCTGATGAACCGTTGAGTATTATTGATGCGCTCATTTTAAGTGGAGATGTTACACCTAATGGCAAAAGAAATAACATTGCTATCATCAGAGAAGAAGGTGCAGATAAGAAAGTGAAGCATGTTAACCTCGAAAATAATTCTATCTTTTCTTCACCCCTGTATTATTTACAGCCAAATGATATCGTTCTAGTTTCGGCAGATAATGAAAGATTTGTAAAAGAGGAAAACAGAAAAAAAATACAGACTACATTATCCCTTGTGGCATCGGGAATTTCGTTGCTGATAATAATATTTAACCGGGTTATTAAATAAAATAACGCAAGGTATGGATGAAGATCAATTTTTTAGCGATAAACCGCAAGCCAATATTTTAGTACAGATCCTGCAGCGCTACCTACCGTTTTGGCCATTGTTTGCAATTTTGCTTTCCATTTCTCTTTCTATCTCTTTTGTATATCTACGAGCACAAACAAAAATTTATGTGGCAGCTGCCAAAGTATTATTAAAAGACCCACAGAAAGGTGGGGGAGACAGCAAGGTATTGGATGCATTAAATATTTTTAGCGAAAAGAAAATCGTAGAAAATGAGATCCTTGTGTTGAAGTCTACCTCAATAATGCAGGATGTGGTGAAACAACTTGACCTTTATGCAACCTTATACAACGAAGGAAAGGTACAGACAGAAGAATTGTATGGAACCAATGCTCCGCTATATTTTGAAGCATTAAACAAAGACAGTATTAATGGGGGTGGCAAAGTGTCTCTGGATGTAAACTGGAAAAACAATACAATTACGCTGGATAATGTCACTTACCAGTTTAACAGCATTGTACAGGTAGCAGGTACTTCTTACAAAATAATCATCAACAATAACTACAACAAAAATGCCGCCGGCAAAAACTATTTTGTGATCTTCAATTCTGTTGCAGGAGCTGCAGGTAATATAATTGGTGGGTTAGGTGCTGCACCTATTTCCTTCAGCAGTACAGTTATAAATTTAGATATAAAGACGCCGGTACCCGAAAAAGGTATCGCCATACTAAACAAGCTTTTTGAAGTTTATAATATTGCGGGGATAAACGATAAGAATGAAATAGCGCAAAGAACATTAAAATTTGTTGATGACCGTTTAAATAAAGTTACTGCAGAACTGGATAGTGTGGAAAGAAACGAATCAAACCTCCGGGCAAGAGAAGGCATAACAGATCTGTCCGCGCAGGGTAATCAATACGGACAAATTGTAAGGGAGCTGGATCAGAAAAAAACAGCACTCGATTTACAAATGGATGTGCTTGCAGGCATACAGAGTTATGTTTACAGCAAAGGACGAAGACCCGGTACTGTGCCTTCTCAAAGCCTCGTATCAGACCCAATATTATCAGGATTATTATCTCAATTGTACGGCGCCGAATTTGAAGCAGACAGAGCAAAAGCCGTAGCCGGAGAGAAAAGCGAATCTGTTCTCCTTTCAGAAGAAAAAGTAAGCCGTTTAAAAAATGATATAAAAGAAAACATCAACAACATAAGGAATGGTTACCAAATTGAAAAGAACAGTATTAATGCAAACATTGCTCTAAATAATAATTTGCTTTCTCAGGTTCCGGGCAAAGAAAGAGCCTTGCTTGCCATCAGCAGGCAACAGGCTATCAAAAATAATATCTATACTTTCTTACTAAACAAGAGAGAAGAAACCGCCATCTCTTCAGCATCCACAACTGCAGATTTAAGAGTGTTGGAAAGTGGCTATTCCTATGGACCTATTAGCCCGGTTGCAAAAAACTATTATTTGATGGGATTGCTGTCAGGCTTGCTGGCGTTTTTGATATTTATTCAATTGAATGAACCGTTAAGCAACAAAGTTTTGTTTAGAGCAGAAATAGAAAACAAAACAAAAATACCTGTGGTGGGGGAAATTATTCAGGCAGCAGATAAGAATATTATTGCCATCAGTGAAGGAAAAAGAACTGTGATAGCAGAACAGTTCCGATCGCTCCGGACGAATTTGAGTTTTATGGGGCTTAGCAAAATAAATAAAACCGTACTGGTCACATCTTCCGTTTCCGGTGAAGGAAAAAGTTTTGTTGCTACCAACCTGGCATTGAGTATTACGTTAACCGGTAAGAAAGTTGCATTGATAGAATTGGATCTCAGAAAACCAAAACTCAGCAAGGAACTCGGTATTAAAAGAGATCCGGGTATTTCCAGTTATCTTATTGGTAAATCTACCCTGGAAGAAATTATAAAACCCACTGCTCACGACAATCTATTCCTTATAACTGCCGGTCCTATACCACCGAACCCAACAGAATTAATAGACAGAAAAGAGTTTGCTGAAATGTTGAATGCGTTAAAAGAACAGTTCGATTATATTATTATGGATTCGGCACCCATTGCTCCGGTTACAGATTCACAGTTGCTGAATAAGTATGCTGATATTACCATTTTTGTGGTAAGACACAATGTTACTCCGACCTTATTTTTAAAGATGATAGATGGTTTAAAAAGAGACAATAAGTTCTTGAATATGTGTGTGGTTTTCAATGGTGTAAAACCACGTGGTGTTTCCTTCTTAAATTATGGATTTGGTGGTTACGGTAACGGCTATGGTTATGGGTACGGCTATGGTTATGGGTATGGCTATGGTTATGGAAGTGAAGCAGGAGGCTATTATATCGCCGAAGGTGAACAGCCGGGCTTTAAAAATTTGTTTGGCTTTACAGGATTTTTAAAAAGGTTGTTTAAAAATAGAAAGTGAGCGCGGGTATTTGGTGAGTAATTGGTTTTGGAAATTAGATCTGTTTTCGGCAAAAAGGCCATTTTAAAATAATCTTTGGTACCGTTTTTTTGAAAAACATGTGACTGAGGGACAGCGAAGCTTTGCTGTGATAAAAGTGAAAAGCGTTTAAACAATTGAAAACAATAATTAAAAATTTGAGCGTTGGGCAACCTAAAAAAATGGTATGTGCTGTATACTAAACCGCGGTGGGAAAAAAAAGTTGCTGCTCTGTTAACTGATAAAGGAATAGAAAATTACTGTCCGTTAAACAAGGTAACTAAAAGATGGAGCGACCGAACCAAAACAGTATTAGAGCCTTTGTTTAAAGGGTACGTTTTTGTATGCACAGAGGATACCAATTTTTTACGGGTAAAAACAACTGAAGGGATATTAAATTTCGTTTATTGGTTAAAAAAACCGGCAGTAGTAAAAGAAAAAGAAATAAATACCATTAAGAAATTCTTACATGAATTTGATGATGTAAAAATTGCAGATAATATGCTGCTGCCATTAGATAGAGTAGAAATACAGCAAGGTATTTTAATGAATTATAAAGGAATTGTACTTGAAGTAAAAGGAAATACTGCGAAGGTAAAAATAGACGGAATGGGTATGGTACTCACCGCAACATTTGATAAGAAAAATATTCTTAAACTGTAAAATGGAACGTCACTGAACATGAGTTTATTTTCACAAACAATGCAACCATTTTTTAAATATGATTTTACATTTCTAATTATTATTGGAACAAACAAACAAGTAATACTTACATGAATATAAATGACAGAATTTATGTGGCAGGGCACAATGGATTGGTGGGTAGTGCTTTGTTCAGGCTTTTACAACAACAAGGGTTTCGGTACATTATCACAGAAAGTTCGGCTAATCTTGATCTAAGAGACCAGGTTGCAACCAGAAAGTTTTTTCAAAAAGAAAAGCCGCAGTATGTTTTTTTAGCAGCAGCAAAAGTTGGGGGGATTATGGCCAACAAAACCTACGGCGCCGAATTTATTTACGACAACCTTGCCGTGCAAAACAATGTAATACACGAAGCATATAAAAACGGGGTAGAAAAATTATTGTTCCTGGGCAGCAGTTGCATTTACCCAAAACTTGCGGCGCAACCAATAAAAGAAGAGTATTTTATGACGGGTGCCTTGGAACCAACCAATGCTCCGTATGCAATGGCAAAGATTGCGGGAATAGAAATGTGCAAAGCCTATCATCAGCAATATGGCTGCAGGTTCATAAGCGTAATGCCTACAAACCTGTATGGTCCAGGGGATAATTATGATCTTGAAAATGCCCATGTATTGCCGGCGTTGATAAGAAAATTTCATGAGGCAAAAATGAATAATGATGCCACCGTTTCCATCTGGGGAACGGGCAAACCCCGCAGAGAATTTCTTCATGTAGATGATGCTGCAGAGGCATGTGTTTTTTTAATGAAATGTTATGAGGACCCATCCATCATCAACATTGGCTGTGGGAAAGATTATTCAATAAAAGAAATGGCAGAAGCTATAAAAACGATCACAGGTTTTACAGGAAAACTCGTTTTTGATCATTCCAAACCTGACGGCAACATGCAGAAATTGCTTGATGTGAGCAAACTAAATAAGCTGGGATGGAAACATTCAGTTGACCTTTTACAAGGCCTTACAGCGACTTACAAAGATTTTAGTGAACGGTATAAACACTATATATCAAAACAAAGATTAAATGCACTACCTGTAAATGTGTAGAATAGCAGGAATGTTGCACCCATCAATACCTGTAGCGCAGCTACAACAAACAGTTGCCTCAATGTGTGAATTGCTGAAACATGGCGGGCCGGATGACGAAGGGATTTTTACAGATGACGATGAACACCTGGTTTTAGGAAACAGAAGACTTGCATTGATGGATCTTTCTGCTTCCGGACATCAACCAATGCAGTACACGGAACGGTACACCATTACTTATAATGGTGAGCTGTACAATTTCACTACCTTAAAAACTTTGCTGCAAAAGGAAGGAATGGTTTTTAAAACTACCTCAGACACTGAAGTGATCCTTGCGGCCTTTGCAAAATGGAACACACAAAGCTTTAGTAAGCTGAATGGAATGTTTGCTTTTGCACTGTGGGATAATGAAGATAAAAAACTGTACCTGGTTAGAGATGCAGCC
>JANXTN010000258.1 GCA_025352435.1 Ferruginibacter sp.
ATGCCGGGGCTCGAAACTTCCAAAGAAAAATCTCCTTCAGGGTAAAAACCCATTTCTTCTACCTGCCTGTATAACCTCCGATTTATTTTTATGCATTTTTCAATTCCAAGACCACTATCCGCATCCAAAAATATTTTAATATTATTGGTTGGTTTAACCTTCATATCAACAAAAAAAATATCATCATATAGGAGGGTAAGTAAGATTCTTTTTACCGTTTCTGCATTTGTTTCTGTTGCCATATTGCTTTATAAAAGAAGAAGGGAACCGCTGGTTCCCTTCCTTTCTGCTTCTTTGTCTGCCGCAAATATACAAATCATACTTTTATTTACCAAACTCTCCCTAAAATCTTCCTATAAAATTTAACAGCGATATATTGTACCACACAATAACTTTGCGCCATGAATATTTTTAAACTTGTAGGTGAATTAGTTGTTATTTACATTCTTTATAAAATTATTTTTGATTTTATTGTTCCGCTTTACAATGCAAGCAAGCAAATGAAGAGCAAAATGAGCGATATGCAACAACGCATGCAGCAGCAACAAAGAGCGCAGGCGGAACAACAAAGAAACCAAACTACCACTAACAACATGAAAATCACCAAGGAACCGGTAGCGAAGGAGGATTATATTGATTATGAGGAAGTGAAATAATTAATATTATATAGTTACCATTTCGCAACCTTCTAAAAAACTTTCCTGCACATCTGATCCAATACCAATTCCATTGGATAATTGAACATTGTATCCGTTATAAGAAACGCCGCCCATTACCGGATCTATTTTGTGCCCAAGCATACAGGTATCCATATCGAAAAAAATAATTTGTTGGTTTGCTGCTGCAAAATGGGCAAAGGCAGTCAGTGCAAACCTACTTTCCAGCATACCGCCCATCATACATTTGATATCGTGTTTTTTTGCAACTTCTATAATCTTTAAAGCTTCAAAAATTCCACCGCTTTTTGCAAACTTAATATTGATGTAGTGGCATGCATTGTTGCTAATTAATCTAAACGCATCATGATGATCGTATACACTTTCATCAGCCATAATTTTTATCGGAGATACACTCAACAATTCCGGAAGTAGCGCATCGTTATTTGAATGCATGGGTTGTTCGCAAAACTCAATATCGTATAGTCCTAATTGTAACAGTGCTTTTTTTGCATCTTCAAAGTGCCATCCCTGGTTCGCATCTATTCTAATTTTTATTTTACTGCCTACACTTTTCCTAATTGCTTGTATTCTTTCTACATCAGTCACTACATCTTTACCTAATTTAATTTTTAATATACCTGCGCCATTGTCTACAAAGGCTTTCGCTTGTTCGGCCATTATTTCTGGAGTGCCAATACCGACCGTTATATCTGAAAGCATTTCTTTTTTTTGTCCTCCTAAAAACTGATACAAAGGTTGCCCTGCATTTTTTGCTGCAATGTCATACAACGCCATATCGAAAGCACTTTTAATGGTACTGTTGCGTGCAGCAAATGAATGCAAATCGTTTAACCTGGATGCAATATCTAGCGCATCTTTTCCTATCCACAATGTTGCAAAATCTTTAGCCATTTCGTAGCAGGTATTTTGTGTTTCTCCCACAATCATAGGAAACGCAGAACACTCGCCAATACCGACCACAGATGAATCTGTAAAAATTTTGATTAGAATATTTTGGGCAAAATACATCGTACCGGTGGCAATGGTAAACGGGTGCATTGGGATACTGTATTTGTATATTTTTATTTCTTTGATAACCATATAAGCCGCTTTAAAGCTATTATAAATCTAGAAAGTTAACGCATTCACTTTTACAGTTCTACTTTATACAATTTTTCAAATTATATTTCACAATTAAATTTATTTCCTATTTTTGAAATACAAATGAAAACAACTACAACGTATTGCACCTATTATTTTTTCTATTTTAGAAATAGAACGGGATGCTCTATGTTGAATTAATAAAAAAACATTTTAATAAAAACATACAACGTCCCGGCTAGCAAGTCGGGGCGTTTTTCATTTTAGATATGATACAAAAAGTTTCTATCCAGGGTTATGAAGGGAGTTTTCACCAGGCAGCTGCACAGCATTTTTTTGGAAAAAATATTGAGGTAATTCCATGCCCAACATTTAGAGAAGTAATAAAAAAAGCCACTGCAAAAAACGAAGCAGATGCTGCAGTTATGGCCATTGAAAACTCAATAGCAGGAAGCATCTTACCCAATTATACCTTATTGCAAAACAGCAACCTTGTAATAGTAGGTGAAATTTATTTAAAAATAAAACAAAACTTATTGGTAAACAAAGGGGTACAATTAGAAGATATAAAAGAGGTGCATAGTCACCCGATTGCGCTGCTGCAATGCATGGATTATTTAGAAAAATATAATTGGAAATTGGTAGAGACAGAGGATACTGCACTAAGTGCAAAACATATTCATCAGCATAAAAACAAACATACTGCTGCTGTAGCGAGTAAACTTGCGGCGGAGTTGTATAATTTAGATGTGATTGCTCCAGGTATTGAAAATGCAAAAAATAATTATACACGGTTTTTGGTTTTACAAAAGCAAGGAACGTTTCAGAATGAAATAAATGCAGATAAAGCTTCCATAAATTTTAGAACTGATCATTCAAAAGGTAGTCTGGCAAAGGTTTTAAATGTTATTGCAGCAGCAGGAATTAACCTGAGCAAGTTGCAAAGTTTTCCTATTGCAGGTAGTAATTTTAAATATGCATTTCATGCAGATTTAGAATTTAAAGCAATAAATACTTTTATGAAAGCTATTGATAAAATAGAAGAGCTGACTGCATACGTAAAAGTATATGGTGTGTATAAAAATGGAAACTGTTGATTATAAATTTAAAACCTCTTCAGTTGCATTTTAGAACTGACGAATGTTAGGCAAATAAAAATAAAATGAAAATTAAAACAGCAGACAGGTTAGCAAGCGTAAATGAATATTATTTTTCACAAAAACTGCGGGAGATAGATGGATTAAACCAACAGGGAAAAAATATAATCAATCTTGGTATAGGAAGTCCTGACTTGCCACCGCATCCCTCTGTAATTGCAACCCTGCAGGAGGAAGCAGCAAAAGAAAATACCCATGCCTATCAGTCTTACAAAGGATCTCCCGTACTGCGAAACGCAGTAACAGCATGGTATAAGCAATGGTACAATGTAGATATCGATGCGGCAA
The DNA here is from genome assembly GCA_025352435.1 of Ferruginibacter sp. Classification (GTDB taxonomy): domain Bacteria; phylum Bacteroidota; class Bacteroidia; order Chitinophagales; family Chitinophagaceae; genus Ferruginibacter. Next base: position 3,206 of record JANXTN010000258.1, read on the forward strand.
ATGAAGTGCTTCCGTTAATAGGAAGCAAAGAAGGAATCATGCATATTTGCATGACTTACTTAAATGCAGGAGATGAAGCATTGATACCAAACCCTGGATACCCGACTTATAAAACTGCAGTTACTTTAGCGGGTGGTTACTGCGTAGATTATAACCTTACGGAAGAAAAAAATTGGCTTCCTGATTTTGCAGAACTGGAACAAAAAGATCTATCAAAAGTGAAATTGTGGTTTGTAAATTATCCGCATATGCCAACGGGTAAACTTCCTACAACAGAGATTTTTGAAAAAATAATTGCATTTGCTAAAGCGCATAATATTTTGGTGGTGCACGATAATCCCTACAGTTTTATTTTGAACGAATCACCCATGAGTATTTTGAGCGTTAAAGAAGCAATGGATGTAGCTGTTGAATTAAATTCGCTTAGTAAAAGTCAAAACATGGCAGGCTGGCGGGTAGGAATATTATGCGGCGCAAAAGAGAGAATAGATGATGTACTACGATTTAAAAGTAATATGGACAGTGGTATGTTTTTACCTGTACAACTTGCTGCAGCAAAGGCTTTAGGCTTAGATAAAGAATGGTATGATAGCATAAATAAAATTTACAATCAGCGAAAAGCAAAGGCGTTAGAAATACTTGATTTGTTAGCGTGTACGTACGATATTACACAGAGCGGAATGTTTGTTTGGGCCAAAGTTCCTTCAGCTTTTAAAGATAGTTTTGCATTATGCGATGAGGTATTATACAATGCAAATGTTTTTTTAACGCCTGGAGGAATTTTTGGCAGTAATGGTAACAATTATGTTCGCATAAGTTTATGCGCACCCATTCAAAAATTTGAAGTAGCTATTGCAAGAATTAAAAACAGTAGACAATGATAATCGAAAATGTAGCTATTATAGGTGTCGGTTTAATAGGTGGATCATTTGCACTGGCACTAAAGGAAAACTATCTTGCTAAAAATATAATTGGTGTAGATACCAATGATAAAAATATAGAAAAGGCATTGGAGCTTGGTTTAATAAATGAAAGTCTTTCATTAGAAGATGCAGTAAAAAAAAGCAGTTTAATTTTCTTGGCAATTCCTGTAGATGCGACCGTAACGATAATAAAAAAATTGATGGGACTGATAACTCCAGAACACATTGTTGCCGATGCTGGTTCTACCAAACTGGCAATGTGCAAAGTATTGGAGGATCACCCATTAAGAAAAAGATTTGTAGCAACACATCCTATGTGGGGAACGGAGCATAGTGGCCCAGAAGCAGCCGTGAGTGGCGCTTTTAAAGGTAAAGCCTGTGTAATATGTGATAAAGAAAATTCTGATCCCGATGCCGTGGAAACAATGGAATTCATCTACAAAAAAATAGGAATGCACCTGGTTTATATGAATGCACAGGCGCATGATTTACACGCTGCTTATGTTAGTCATATTTCCCACATAACAAGTTTCGCATTAGCAAATACAGTGCTGGAAAAAGAGCGGGAAGATGATGCTATTTTTGAACTTGCAAGTGGTGGATTTGAAAGTACCGTAAGGCTTGCAAAAAGTAACGCTGCTATGTGGGTGCCCATATTTAAACAAAATAAAGAAAATGTGTTGGATGTGTTAAACGAACATATTATGCAGTTAAAAAAGTTTAAAAGTTGTCTAGAGAAAGACAATTTTGAATACCTGCAGGAATTGATTGAGGATGCAAATAAAATTCAGCGAATAATAAAATAAGCACTGAGGAAAAATACTAAGAGGTGAAAAGAGAAAAGCATAACAAAGCCGGATTACTCCTCTTTTAAACTCTTTTTCTCTTTCAACCTCTTAGCAAAAAAAATAAAAATTATGAAAGAAAAAGTACAAGCCCTTTGGGCAAAAAGACCATTGATTATTTCAGGACCTTGTAGTGCAGAAACGGAAGAACAGATGATAGAAACTGCAACACAATTAGCTGATACGGGTAAAATAGATATGTTGCGTGCAGGTATTTGGAAACCCCGTACCCGGCCTGGAATGTTTGAAGGGGTGGGCGTGAAAGGACTGCCATGGCTTGCGCAGGCAAAAAAAATTACAGGATTGCCGACAACCGTAGAAGTTGCTACCGCAAAGCAGGTAGAAGATGCGCTGAGTTTCGATGTAGATGTATTGTGGATTGGTGCAAGAACAACAGTAAACCCTTTTAGTGTGCAGGAAGTTGCGGATGCATTACGAGGCGTAGATATTCCAGTACTTATAAAAAATCCAATTAACCCTGATATTGAATTGTGGATGGGTGCTGTGGAGCGTATAGAAAAAGCAGGGATAAAGCAAGTCGGATTAATTCACCGCGGCTTTAGTTCTTATGGTAATACTGAATATAGAAATGCACCAATGTGGCACCTCGCTATTGAAATGAAAAGACGCAACCCCGGCATGTTATTGATTTGTGATCCGTCTCACATCAGCGGTAGAAGAGATATTTTACAATCCGTTTCTCAACAGGCGATCAATTTAGATT
>JANXTN010000289.1 GCA_025352435.1 Ferruginibacter sp.
AAGAAAAATTAAAAACAGGTATGTGGAATTTGTAAGAGTAAATAATTATGTACCCCTGTTGAATGAATTGAGTAAGGATACTAATATTCCAAAATACGCAACTCATTTGGTGTATTTAACAAGTGCTGACAACCCTAAGGAAATTGAACACAAAATAATTTATTCAATTTTAAGTGGAAAACCAAAGCGGGCAGATCTCTATTGGTTTGTACATGTGGATACTGTTGATGATCCTTACACTAGTGAATACAAAGTGATTGAAATAATTCCGAATGATATTATGAGGGTTGAATTTAGATTAGGTTTCAGAGTTCAACCAAGAATAAACCTGATGTTTAAAAAAGTGTTAGAAGAATTGGTAAAAGAAGGGAAAGTAAATGTGGAAAGTAAATACGAAACGCTGCAACATTTAAAACCTGTGGGCGACATTCAATTTATAGTGATGGAAAAATTTTTATCGGGAGATAATGAATTACCATTGTACGAAAGAATAATTATGAAATTTAATTTTTGGATAAAAGACAGAAGTTTAAGTGAGGAGCAGGGGTTTGGTTTAGATCAAAGCAATGTTACATTGGAGAAATTTCCATTGGTAGTAGCACCGGTAACAAAAATTTCTTTGAAGCAGATTCTCTAAAAAATCAAATTGAATAATTGTAATGTTCAGCAATAAAATATTCCTCTTATTATGTACCGTTTGTTTTGTTTGCATAAATAATACTCAAGCTCAAGACACATCAAAAACTATAAATATTTCTGGCTATGCAGAAATATATTATCTGTACAATTTTAATAAACCCATCAATAATAATCAACCTTCGATTTTATATTCTTACAACAGAAGCAACGAGGTTAATTTAAATTTGGGTTTTGCAAAAGCAACATATTCTACAAGTAAAGTAAGAGCAAACCTAACTTTTATGGCGGGTACATATACGGTGGCAAACTTAGCTGCAGAGCCGGCAGCTTTGAGACATATCTATGAAGCCGATATTGGTGTTAAGTTATCATCTAAGAATAACCTTTGGTTAGACGTTGGGATAATGCCATCGCACATTGGTTTTGAAAGTGCAATTGGCAAAGATTGTTATAATGTTACGAGAAGTATTTTAGCTGAAAATACACCTTACTACGAGGCCGGTTTGAAACTAGTTTATACTTCTAAAAATGAAAAGTGGTTTGCAGCAGCATTATTATTAAACGGATGGCAAAGAATAAAAAGACCTGATGGCAATACTACTCCGGCTTTTGGTACACAAATAACGTACAAGCCCGCCTCCAGCATCACATTAAATTCAAGTACTTTTTTAGGTAACGATAAGCCTGATAGTACAAGACAAATGAGGTATTTCCATAACTTTTATGGCATCTTTCAGTTAAATAAAAAGTTTTCGCTAATAACGGGATTTGATATTGGTGCAGAACAAAAATCAAAAGGCAGTTCAGCTTTCAATTCATGGTATTCTCCAATCTTAGTTGCCCGCTACAATGTGGACCCAAAGTGGACTGCAGGAGCAAGAGTTGAATATTATTATGATAAAAAAGGAGTGCTTATTTCCACCGGTACATCAAGTGGTTTTAAAACTTTAGGTTACTCCGCAAATATTGATTATACCCTTCATGAAAATGCAATATGGCGCATAGAGGTGAGATCTTTGAACAGCAAAGACAAGATTTTTGAAAAAAGTACGAGCTCTTTTTCATCAACCACCACATGGATTGTAACTTCTCTGGCAATTAGCTTGTAGAATGTTTGATCGCATATTTTTAAACACTTATGGAAGATTTTTCAAGGGAATAAGTTCTCATTACTAACGCTGTCACAACTAATAATAATAAACAAAACCCATCAAATTTTAATATTGATGGGTTTTATTCTACTTTTTTATTTTGCTTTCTTCATCCGCTACATGTTGAAGATAATAACAGTAAACTATTTGTCCTTTTCTTACACTTGAGGTTCTAAAAAATTCATTTGAAGCATGCCATTTTTCGTCGGCCTGCAAAAACCCTAGTGAGTATGCATACACACCTAAAATTTCTTTAAAAGAAAGCATAGCCCCGCCTGTGCCTCCGGTGCTCATTTTAAAAGGTTGTTTCCCATATATTTTTGATAAGGAAGTTGAAATGTAATTAAATGCTTTTGTGTCAGATGGGGTTGTCATAGGGCTTGCATAACCCGGTTTAAATTTATAAGTAACCGTCGCACCTGCAGGACTGTTTTTGTTGATGTGCTTTTTAATCAAATCAATGATTTCATCTCCATTTTGGTTATTTACTAATCTGCATGTTATTCTTGCCATGGCATTACCGGGTATAATGTTTGAATGCCCTTCAGCAGCAGTATAGCCGCCCTGCATACCAATAATTTCAAGAGTGGGTCTGTACCAAACTCTTTCCAAAGGCGTATAAGAAGTATCGCCTACTTCTGCTGTAGTGCCTAGTATGCTCATATCATCAGCCGGATTGTAAGGAATTTTTTTGATTGTTTCTTTCTGCTGTGCGGTAATGGGCAATACTTTATCGTAAAATCCTTCCACAGCTACATTGCCTTTTTTATCAAACAGGGAACTTATAATCTGTGACATAACCACAACTGCATTGGGCGTTTTGCCACCAAACTGTCCGCTATGTGCATCCGTATTTGCCGTTTTTACATTAAACTGCAACTGTACAGAACCTCTTGAACTTAAATTAATAGAGGGAATAGAATCGCTGAATTGAGCATCATCAGCTGTTACAGCAAAATCTGTGTGCAAGAGTTCTTTGTTCTTTTCCAAAAAGTTTTTAAAATCGGGACTACCAATTTCTTCCTCACCTTCAAACAAAAATTT
>JANXTN010000304.1 GCA_025352435.1 Ferruginibacter sp.
TAATTCCTATAGTGTACAGCGGCTTTCCCTGTTCATCAAATTGTGTTCGGTTTCGGCTCTCTTTCCACCGCACTTTCCCGTCTTTTCTTTTAATACGAAATTGATGGACCAATTCCAATTGCCTGTCTGCAACTTCTTTGGCTGTTTCTTCTTCCAACCGCTGCCCATCTTCCGTCAAAACAAAATTCCAAAATGCCTCAGGGGATTCTCCAAATTCGTTTTCATTTATACCATACAATTCGCACTGCTGTTTATTCCAGTGCAGGTAATTATTTTTTACATCATGTGTCCAAATTCCCACTTTGCCTGCGCTTATACTAAGTTCCAGTTGTTCCCTTGTTTCACGCAAAGCTAGTTCGGCGTAGTACTGCTCGGTAACGGGAGTTGCCTGATGGATGATAGCCAGCACATTTCCATGAGCGTCGAGCATGGGCGCATTGACCGCCAGCCACCAAGTTGGCTGTAGCTCGCCATCAGGCGATACAAGGTCATACCTCAAGCGCTCCATCACATGCATCGGCCGGGTTGCAAGTACCTGGCTGATAGAGTGGGCTACCGCCCCCGAATCTTGCCGACCTGGATGATTAAGATCATAGGTGAATACGTCAAGCAGGTTCTGCCCGATCAGGGCTTTGCGGGTGATTAGCGTTGCAGCAACATAGGCGTCGTTCACAGCGGTAATAGTGAAGTCCGGCGGGTTCGGAGCGACTACGAGGAACGGTGCCGGCGAAGCCGCAAATAATGCCTCGTACCGAGCCTCACTCTGGCGCAAGGCGTCTTCAGCTCTTGCTTTTTCCAGCCTGGTCCATATGCGTTCCGTTACCTCTTTTGCTAATGCAATTTCATCACCCCGCCACTGTCGTGGCTTTGTGTCCGGAATGCCGACCATGAATTTAAACACTCCATCACGGGCAAGTGGTATTGTGAGAAACGATAGTATGTTCATGGCCCCATAAGCCGCTGCGTTCACACGAGGGTCGGCCTGTGTATCGTTCACAACAGTAACTTTACCCTTGTCATTTTTTTCTATGTGCTCCTCCGTCCACAGGTCTTTCATTTTGTGAAGACCCTTAACCGAGGCCATATGGGGCGCATTCCGGGTGAATCACCGTGGTTTTTAAATCGGTGTTCTCTAGTAATTTTGTATCATCGTTACATCTTTACCCTTATCTATAAACTTTCTCTCGTTAACACAAGTGTAATGCCAATTATATGCACAACGCCAACACCTACAAGAATATTTTCATTAATTTTCTTAAAAGCTCTTTTACTGATTGTGCTGGCTCTTGCAACCTTTTCTAATTTATCCTGCATCAAAACAATGTCTGCTGCTTCAATAAGCCCCTCTGTACCCATTGCCTCCATTGCAATACCGATGTTTGCCTGCACTAATGCCGGTGCATCATTTATGCCATCACCCACCTTTGCCACTTTTTTACCCTTACCTACTTCTTTATTAAAGTCATAGAGCGCTTCGCTTAACTCTACGAATGGCGGGGGCCAAACTCTGGTAAATTTCTTACATTTGATATGCATCAGTACTGACCAACTTCTATTCAGGGAAATCCTTATCGAGACTGCGCCCATATCTAAGGAAAAAATCAGAAAATGGCTTTTTTACTCCTGTGCTTTTAGGAAATGCTCTATAGATGAAGGCATGAGGCAACCTTTTATTGGATAATTGCGATTTGATATAAAGTACTATTGTTTTTAAAAAAAAGTAATAAATAAAATATTTTGCCACAGCGGCAGCAGCTACTAAATATCATTCATGGTTGCGTAAACTCAAACAGGGAAGGTCAGAAAGAGTTATATAAACTCTACTATTCTTTCTCTATAAGCATTTGTGTGCGCTATTGTCACAATCCGGATGATGCAATAGAAGTAACAAATGATGGGTTTTTAAAAGTCTTTAAGACAATCGGAAACTTCTCTCCAAAATACCAAAACATTGAGGCATCGTTGTTGGGCTGGATAAAAAGTATAATGGTTTATACAGCTATAGATAATTTTAGAAAAAACGAGCGCTACAACCACCAGCATACTATTGAGGAAGTGCATTATGCTATTGAGGACAACGAAGAGTGTTCTATAGATAAACTGTCTTACAAAGAAATAATAGCATTGGTTCAAAAACTATCTCCGATGTACCGAACCGTTTTTAATTTGTATGTTATTGATGGGTTTAAACACGAGGAAATAGCGACCCAGCTAAATATAAGCACCGGCACATCAAAATCAAATCTTGCCAAGGCAAGAATAAATATTCAAAAAATGTTACAGGCAACAAATTATAAATTGTATGAGCAGCGAAGAGCCATTTAATTATATAGACCATAAAATAAAGGAAGCCGCCGAAAACCAGGAGATCGTTTTTGAAGAAGCATCGTGGGAAAAAATGGAAGCATTACTGGATAAAAAATCCAAGGGGAGGTCGTTTATATGGTTTTGGTTTTTTGTACTACTGGCAATAGCCTTGGGCTTTGAAGTCCCTTTCCTATTCCAAAATAGAAAACAGAAAGAAATTATTTATGCAAATTCACCACATGTACCTGCAGAAAATAAACCAACAAACTTCATTACAACTGAGCCTGCAAATGCTAATAAATTATTTACAGATACAGCTTTTACATCAACAAATAATTTTACTTCCGGGAAAAATGTAAAACCCAAAATAGTTGCGATAAGTAAGACTTCCATTAATTATAAAAACGCTACGGCAAGTATTGAAAATAATAATCAAGAGGAAAACATTTTTACTGCAAAGAATAGATTGAATTTTATTGAAACAGATAATATTCCCTTATTAAATGAAGCCAATCAAGGGCTCGGTAAACAATTAAAAAAAGACAGTTCTCAGAGTTTTGTGAAAAATGATACCTCAGCAAAAAACACAACTGACAGTACAAAATTCGTTTCTAAAAATGAGCGAAAACCAAAAAAGCAAAGTAGTGTCCTATCGAGATTTTATTTGCTAGGTGCATTTGGAGCAGAGTTGAGTTCAACAAAATTTCTATCTTTTAAAAACAGTCCTATTTCTCCTAAATATGGACTTGGCATTGGATACAAGATCAACAAACATTTAAGTGTGCAAACAGGCTTTTATGCGGGCATGAAAAAATACATAGCAAACGATGGTGAATATAATTTTAAAGCCGGATCGTATTACACGACGGTAAAAGTTACCAAGGTAGATGCAGACTGTATTGTGTATGAAATTCCTGTTTCTTTTAGGTACAATGTTTTACAGAAAAAATCATGGAACATTTATGCAGGCGCAGGACTTTCCTCTTACATCATGAAAAAAGAAGATTACAATGTGTACTTTATTAGAAATACCAGGGAGGTTTCTTACCCATGGAAATATACTGGGAATAAAGATTTTATATCGACACTTATCTTGACTGCAGGAGCAGAGAAAAAAATAACGGAAAAAATTTCTTTTCAGATTGAACCGATCGTAAGCCTCCCATTAAAAGGTGTGGGTGAAGGTAATGTAAAGATATTTTCTACCGGACTGCAATTGGGATTAAAATATTTTCCATTTAAAAAATAATTATAGGGGCAACTAATTGTAGGTTTTATTCGATTAATAATGAAACTACACTCATGACGTACAAAATTTATACTCCCCTAATTTTTATTGTATTTTTTTTCGCTCTTATAAATTTTATTTCTTGCAGTAAGCCAGATGCAGCAACACCTGCACAGGACTCTTGCGCAGGGAAGACAATAGTTGTAACTGCTACCACTACTGCAACATCTGGCGGCAGTACTACTAATGGGGTCATTAATGCTACTGCAACCGGAAGCACAGGTTTTACTTATAGTTTAAACAACGGTGCGTTTCAACCAAGCGGTACATTCAGTAATCTTGCAGCTGGCACCTTCAACATAACTGCCAAAGATGCAAGCGGGTGTAGCGGCACTCAATCCTTTACGGTTACCGCCTCCCCTTGCCCAACTATCACCATTACCGCTACTACCACTGCCGCCACTTCTGCAACAGCTGCTAACGGGGCTGTAAACGCTACTGCTTCGGGTAGTACAGGTATTACATATAGCAAAGATGCTGGCGTGACTTTTCAACCGACAGGAGTATTTACAGGCTTGGTTGCTGCTACCTATAATATAACCGTGAAGGACGTAAACGGCTGCACTGCGGCTGCAGCA
>JANXTN010000307.1 GCA_025352435.1 Ferruginibacter sp.
CGCTCTTCCGATCTGCGAAACAATTAAAGAAAGTTGCTTAGAGTAGTTTGAGGTCGCTATTTGCGACCTCAAACTTTAAAAATATTTTTAATGGAAATTTCAGCAAAAGTTATAAAAAGTAAAATTTTCGAAGTAAGAGGACAGAAAGTTATGCTTGATGTTGACTTAGCTGAAATGTATGATGTTGAGACAAAGGTTTTTAACCAATCTATTAAAAGAAATTTACAACGTTTTCCATCCGATTTTATGTTTACTCTAACGGATAAAGAGTTTCAAAGTTTGAGGTCACAAATTGTGACCTCAAAGAGAGGTGGTACAAGATACCTACCAAGCGCATTTACTGAACAAGGTGTTGCAATGCTTTCAAGCATATTGAATAGTGAAAAAGCAATTGACGTCAACATTGCAATAATTCGCACATTTGTTTTAGTAAAACAATCTGTTTTAGATTATAAAGACTTAAGTGATAACCTAAAAAAGCTGGAAAGGAAATCGAATAAAAATTTCAAAGAAATATTTACAGCGTTGGATTATCTTATCACAAAAAAGCAGGAGGAAGAAACTTTAAAAAATAGAAAACGCATTGGTTTCAAACCGGATTAATACTTTTTATGAAAATACATATTCAAAAATACTTTTACGGCGACTTTGGCGGTGAAGAAAAAGGAGATTCTAATGATTCATCTGTTTTTCAGAACCCCCTCTCGGGGGGCAGGGGGGTAGAAAGTCCTTGGCCGTTATGGGAAGTTTTTATAAGAAGCAAACAAGGGCTTGACCATAAACATGCAGGAAGTTTACATGCGGCAGATGCGGCTATGGCTATCGAAAATGCCCGTGATGTATACACCCGTAGACAGGAAGGAGTGAGCTTGTGGGTAGTTGAAAGCAAGCACATTCACGCAAGCAACCCGGATGATGCGGCCGCCATGTATGAACCTGCAAATGACAAGGTTTACAGACATCCTACTTTTTATGAAATACCTGATGAGGTAGGGCATATGTAGTTTGGGAACAGGAATTGGTAATTGGTAATTAGGTCTTAAATGTTGAAGTTAATTATTAATAGAAAACTTCTTTGCTAAACAAGTTTATAAAGGACTTTACAATGAACAATTACAAAGGCTTTACTGAGTTGGATTGTTATAAACATGGCAGAGAATTAAGAAAATCAATCTCACTATTGGTGAGCAAGTTCCCAAAGGAAGAGAAGTATGAGTTAGCTTCTCAGATCAAAAGATCATCAAGATCAATAACAGCAAATATTGCAGAAGGGTATGGACGATATACATATTCTGATACAAGACACTTCTTTATTATTTCCCGAGGATCAGTGACTGAACCGATGGAACATTTAACAACAGCATTTGATGAAAAATTTATTTCAGAGGACATTTTAAAATCGGAATTAGATAAATGTGAAACAGTTTTTAAACTTATTAACGGATTCATTACATACTTAGACAAATCAAAGAAAGTACAGAAAGCTGTCACCTAATTCCAAATCCCTAATTCTTAATTACCCAACATGGATCAATTAATAAATTACATCCTCCACTTAGCTGATAGCAACCTTATACTTACTCAGCGTAATGCAGCTTGGTGCGGCCATGGGCCGATATTGGAACAGGATATTGCCATCACAAACATTACCCTTGATCTTATTGGGCAGAGCAGAAATTTTTATCAGTACGCTGCAAAGCTTATCAATGAAACATCAGGTAAAGAAGAAACTGAAGATTCGCTTGCATACCTGCGCACAGAAAGAGAATTTAAAAATTTGTTGCTTGCAGAACAGGAAAACGGTGACTGGGCACAAACAATTGCAAGGCAGTTTTTTTATAGTCTCTACCAATATTTTTTATACGAAAAATTACAGCACAGCAAAGATGAACAGCTTGCAGCTATTGCTGCAAAATCATTAAAGGAAGTTACTTATCATGTAAATTGGAGCAGCGAATGGATGATCCGCTTAGGAGACGGAACCACTGAAAGTAAAGAACGATTGACCAATGCCGTTGCAACATTATGGCCATATACCGGAGAAATGTTTTTGCCCGCAAACTATGAATCAGCAATGATAGCGGAAGGAATTGCAGTAGATGTTATCGAATTAAAAAACGACTGGATTAAAAAAGTTACAAGTTTTTTTGAAGAAGCAACTATAGCTCTCCCTGAAAATGGTTTTATGCAGACTGGTGGGAAGAATGGAGTTCACACGGAAAAGCTGGGTTACATTTTATCCGATTTGCAATATTTGCAAAGAACATATCCTAATGCAACATGGTAGTTGAAAATAACATAATCATTGAAGCCTTGTGGGTGTTGCTTGAGCAAGTGCCCGATCCTGAAATACCTGTACTTTCTATTTTAGATTTAGGTATTGTACGAGACGTACAAATGCATGGGGAGCAGATTGAAATAATAATCACGCCAACATACAGTGGTTGCCCGGCTATGGATGCAATTAGCATGGATATTCGCTTAAAGCTGATAGAAAATGGTTTTAAAGATGTAAAAATCACATCGATTCTTTCACCGGCTTGGACAACCGATTGGATGACCCAAGAAGGAAAAATAAAATTAAAGAAGTACGGAATTGCTCCACCAAAAATGTCAGGCAATTCGTCTGACTCCTCTCCTGTTTGCCCACAATGTAGTTCTGCCGATACAAAACTTCTTAGCCAGTTTGGCTCTACGGCCTGTAAAGCTTTGTACCAGTGCAATGATTGCAAGGAACCTTTTGACTATTTTAAGTGTCACTAAAAGCATGTTTTTTTTAAACTTTAGATTGATAGATTTGCATAAACTATCTAACCCTTTATGCAACCAATTTTATTTGAAATAAAAGAAAATGTCGGGGTAATAACCTTAAACCGACCCGATAAATTCAATTCGTTCAACAGAGAGATGGCGTTGCTGTTGCAGAAAGTTTTAGACGATTGCGAAAAAAATGAAGATGTACGTTGCGTATTAATTACAGGTGCTGGAAAAGCATTTTGCGCAGGACAGGATATTGCAGAACTGACAGGAGATAATGCAGTTGGCATTGAAGTAATTTTGGTGGAACATTTTAACCCCATCGTTGCAAGGATAAGAAAATTAAATAAACCCGTGGTTGCAGCTGTGAATGGAGTTGCAGCAGGGGCCGGCGCAAATATTGCTTTGTGCTGCGATGTGGTTTTGGCTGCAGAATCTTCTTCCTTTATTCAAGCGTTTTCAAAAATTGGATTGATACCCGATAGTGGTGGTACCTATTTTTTACCTCGTTTAATTGGCTTTCAAAAAG
>JANXTN010000315.1 GCA_025352435.1 Ferruginibacter sp.
ATTTTTCTTGCGTGATACATTACATACATCACGCCAATCAGGCCAAACTCGAAAATCAAGAACATCCAACGTTGCTTAATCTTAGCAATGTTTGCAATAAAAAATGAAATTTCTACCGTCAGGAAAATAATAAGAATAAGACCAATTAAAAGCATGCTCCACTTTTTTAAAAACTTCATAAAGTAAAACATGAGGATGGTCGTCATCAACATTGCGATGGTGATGGAGAAACCGTAAGCAGCTTCCATTTTGCTTGATTCTCTAAAATAAAACATGACTGCAATGCACCCGATCCATAAGATAAAATTGATACTTGGGATATAAATCTGACCTCTGATAACTGTTGGAAACTTTACTTTAACCTTTGACCAAAAATTAAGCCTCATGGCTTCACTTATTAAAGTAAAAGAGCCGCTGATTAATGCCTGGCTTGCAATAATAGCTGCTGCTGTGGCTATAAAAATTCCAAAAATTAAAAACCATTGTGGCATTATTTCATAAAAGGGATTTAATCCGTTTAAGTTTACATTCTTGCGATTCATTAACCATGCCCCCTGCCCGAAATAGTTTAACAGCAAAGCAATTTTTACAAAGATCCAACTGTATTGAATATTTTTTTTACCACAGTGACCTAAGTCAGAATACAAAGCTTCCGCACCCGTTGTACATAAAAATACAGAACCGAGCAACCAAAATCCACTTGGGTATTTTACCAATAAATTATACGCATATATTGGATTTATGGCCTTTAAAATAGACGGATAATACGCTATGGTACTGATACCTAGCACTGCAAGCATAACGAACCAAACAAGCATAATGGGTCCAAACCAACTGCCGATAATGTTTGTACCAAATTGCTGAAAGAAGAAAAGTAAAGATATTATTGCAATGATTATCCCGACTGTTAATGCGTTACCGGGTGCAATTATATTCTCTAACCCATGCACGCCACTTAACCCTTCTATTGCAGAAGCAACAGAAATAGGTGGCGTAATTATACCATCTGCTAACAACGTTCCTGCACCAATAATTGCGGGAATATACAGCCATCTTCTGTATCTCTTTAGCAAAGCAAACAAAGAAAAAATACCACCTTCTCCTCTGTTATCTGCCTGCAGTGTTAAGATGATGTATTTGAAGGTGGTTTGTAAAGTCAACGTCCATAATACACACGAAATACCGCCAAAAACAAGCTGTTCTGTAATCTCCCTTTTTCCAATAATAGAACTCATCACATACAGTGGAGATGTGCCAATGTCGCCATAGATAATTCCTAATGCTATTAATAAACCACCGGTAGTTGCTTTGTTGAAATTCTTATTCACTTTTAATTTTTTTTATGAGAGATTCTTTGTCACATGTATTTTATGAGGATCACATTGATTTTTTTAACCGACCAATAAATTTTTATTCTCCTACAAACCGGTAACCGACGCCGGCTTCAGTTAAAATAAATGCAGGACGATTAGGATCATCTTCTATTTTTTTTCGAAGTTGTGCAGTAAAAACTCTTAAATATTGCGACTGATTAATGTAGCCCGGACCCCAAATCTCTCTCAATAAATAATGATGGGTTAATACCTTGCCTTCATTTTTTACAAGGAGAGACAAAAGATTATATTCGGTTGAAGTAAGCTTAACTGTTTCATCGTCCTTCTTTACTGTGCGTGCAGTAAGGTCAATCATTAAATTTTTACAGGTTATAATCGGAATACTTTCCTCTGCGTTTGTACTTCTCAGCGATGAACGAATACGAGCTAGCAATTCTCCCGTTCTAAAAGGCTTTACTAAATAATCATTAGCGCCATTATCCAATGCCTTTATAATATCTTCTTCTGTTCTTTGCACAGATAATATCATAATCGGGCCGGTATACCATTCTCTCAATTTTTTCAAAACTTCATGCCCATTCTCATCCGGTAATCCTAAATCTAAAATGATTAAATCAGGTGGATGATTAGCAGCCATTATACTGCCTTCTTTTGCGGTAGCAGCTTCTTTAACAATGTAGTCGTTGCTTTGTAGCGTTATCTGCAACAGCTTCCGTATTTGTGCTTCATCATCAATTATTAATATTTCTGCTTTGTTCATTTTAAATTTTTAAATAAGAGGTTTCGCCTTTTATAGCAATAGTAAATTTTGCACCGCCTGTATCAATATTTTCCAAAGAAATACTTCCCTTTTGTGCATCCACAAAGCCTTTAACTATTGATAGCCCTAAGCCCGTTCCACTCGTAACAGTATTTTTTAGCCGATAAAATTTTTCAAATACTTGATTAATTTCAGCTTTGGGAAAACCGGGACCGTCATCCTCAACAACAATTTCTAAAATATCAGCATAAAAAGTGGCGCTTACTTTAATGCTACAAGTAGGCTTTGTATATATTACTGCGTTATTTAGAAGATTATAAAGTATTTGTTCGAGCATCCCTTTATCTAATTTAAAAAGAGGGATGCCTGGATGAATACTTATATGAATTTGCTGCAAAATGTCGTTTTCCTCAACTCTATGTGCGGCGTCATAAATAATTTCTGTGATGTCGCACCAATCTTTTTTTGGTTGAATAAAGCCGGCATCAATACGTGACATATTTAATAAATTATCAACCTGCTGATCTAGTCTAAATGAGGCTTTTGCAATCTCAGCGATTAGTTCATTCTTATGTACTTCATTTAATTTACTATTTCCGGCCTGCAAATTATCTGTAGCTGCAATAATGGTAGATATTGGCGTGCGAAGTTCATGCGATAATGAGTTGAGTAGTGTATTGTAGAGTTTTACCGTGTTGGCTTTTTCCTCTTTTTGCCGGGCTATTTTCTCTATCTGTCTAATCTTATAAGTCAGTACTGCATTTACTAATGCTATAATGAAATACATAAGTAATAAAATCAAATCTTCTGTAGAGGAGACCCATAAAGTAAAATGAGGGGGAATAAAAAAGAAATCCCAAATGAGGGCGCTCAAAACTGCTGCAGCAAGTACCGGTAAAATATCTAGTGTAATGGCAAGTAACGATACTGTAAACAGTAGGATGAAAGCAACTACTTTATAACCTATGAACCCAGATAGAATGTAACAAACTGCTGCAATAAATGAAACGAGCAATATGCTTATGATGAATTGGTTTGCTTTACTTATCCTGTTTATGAATAGCTCCATTTTGTTTGGTAATGAAAAACAAAAGTAATGCGACTTGTATAAGTTTATTATAAAAGAAAATAGTGTGGGTATAAAGATTTTATAAAGAGAATCATTTACTATCCTAATTAAAACAATCTATCTTTCTCTTAATGGCGAGAAGAAATATCCGGACAAAATTTAAATGAAAATATTAAGGGCTTACTAAACCTCTAAAAGTCCAGAACACTGAAAGCAGAAAAGCCCCGCGTTATATAATGCAGGGCCTTCTTGTAGGCAAAAATTATTATTTTATTCCCATTTTTGTCTTTACAAACTTTTTAACAGCATAAATTTTAATTAAGTTTCAATTTATTCGGAGTTTATAACGACAAATAATGATGAAATGTACTGCATGAAAAGGGATAAAAAAGTCATTTATTCGTATACTTGCAGACAAAAAATGCAACTAAAAATCATAAATATTTTTAAATAAATCTATATGGTAGTACCAAATGATGTGGAAATATTTGATTTGCCCACTTCCGTAATGTGGTTTGATGAAAATGGTATTCTATGTTCCATCGCTAAAAAAGTACCTCAGCAAACCGTAGAGGAGGCAAAACTGACAATGATAGAATTTACTAAAATTACAAAAGGTAAAAAAGTCTGTCTCCTTTCAGATAGCACAGATTCTCCTCCTTTAGATAAGGAAATGCGTGATTATGCTGCGGAAGTTATTCCGGCAATTGCAAAAGCGGTAGCAATAATCTCCAGGTCCGCTGTTGGTAAAATGGCTGCCAATCTATTTTTCAGTATAAAAAAACAACCTTACCCTGTAAAAATGTTTACAGAAGAAAGTGAAGCAAAAGAATGGTTGAAGCAATATTTATAATCAGATGCGATTTGCAACCAAAAGTCTTCACATTAAACAACTACAATGCTTTCTTCTAAAATTAAAACGAAGTTTTATTTCATTATCGGGGGAGTAATAATCTTACTGATTTCAGCATTGTTGTTTTCATTGTACAGTATGAAAAAGTTGCAGACTAATCTAAAGATTCAGTCACATACACGCACTCTCGTGATTGGCCTTAAGGACAATTTGAATTTTATATCGGAAGCAGAAAATACAGAATGGGGCTTTGTAAATACTAATGATACCACCTTTTTGAAGCTTTATAATGCAGCCCTTCAAAATATTTCAGAAAGTTTTATAAAATTACGATCACTTATTAATGATAACCCTAAACAGCAACAAGATTTGCAAAAACTTTATA
>JANXTN010000318.1 GCA_025352435.1 Ferruginibacter sp.
TTTTTTAATTTCTAAAATATTGAAGTAAGATATTTGCGTTTATTGTTTTATGAAGCTTAGTATCATTATACCTACTTTTAATGAAGAAGAAAACATTCAAAATGTTATTGCATATCTGCAGGGTATTTCACAAAAAGAAAATATCGAAATTATTATTTCAGATGGTGGCAGCACAGATAATACAATTGAATTAGCTCAAAAGTTTGATGTTATAACTACGCTTTCGCCAATAAAAGGTAGGGCCGGACAAATGAACCATGGGGTTACACTGGCCACCGGAAATTTATTCTATTTTATACATGCAGACAGCAGGCCACCACTTACTTATTTTACAGATATAGAACAAGCATTGTACAAAGGTTTTAACTGCGGCTGCTATAGATCAAAGTTTGACAGCGGCAATTTCATGTTAAAAATAAATGCATTTTTTACAAGGCTTAACGTGCTTTTTTGCCGTGGGGGAGACCAGACCATTTTTGTAACAAAAGAATTATTTGAAACCGTTGGGCCTTACAAAAATGAAATGCTGATAATGGAGGATTATGATTTTCTTTTAAGGATAAGAAGGCAAGGAAAATTTAAACTCTTTAACAAAGCAACAGTTTTTTCTGCCAGAAAATACGATGAAAACAGCTGGTTAAAAGTGCAAAAAGCTAACCTTAAAATAGTACGGATGTATAAAAACGGAAAGTCACAAAAGGAAATGCTGGACACTTACAAACAAATGCTAAACTATCGGAAGAATGCATTTTAAAAATAAAGTTGTTTGGATTACAGGCGCATCATCCGGAATAGGTGCAGAGCTGGCATGGCAACTTGCTGCACAAAATGCAAAACTCATTCTTACTGCAAGAAATGAAGCAGCACTAATAAATATCCAGAAAAAATGCTTGGAACAAACTTCCTTTTGTAAAATAGTAATTTCAGATCTTTCTAAACAAAATGAAACGGAAATTGCTGTTGTAAATGCGTGGGAACAATTTCAAAAAATAGATGTTGTTTTTTTAAATGCGGGGGTTACCCAACGTTCTCTCGCATTCGAAACTCAAATGGAGGTTTATCGTGCACTAATGGAAATAAATTTTTTTGCACCTGTAATTATTACCCAAAAGTTATTTCCCTTTTTTGAAAAGCAAGGCAGCGGGCATATAGTCGCCATCAGTAGCATGGCTGGGCTAATGGGTTTCCCATACAGAAGTGGATATGCTGCTGCAAAACACGCATTAATGGGATATTTTGAAACGCTGCAAACAGAAAATGCAGTAGCAGGTGTTGATTATACAATCATCAGTCCGGGCAGAATTAATACGCCGATATCTGCATCTGCTCTCACAAAAGATGGCACGCCTCATTTAAGAAATGATGTTGGACAAATAAATGGAATTCCTGTTGAAGAATGCGTTACCAAAATTTTAAACGCAGTGGAAAATAAAAAGAAACACATTATTATTGCAAGAGGAGAGTATTGGTTGTGGGTCATTAAATGGTTCGCTCCTCAGCTTTTTTATAAAATTGCTCATAAAAAAGGAATGAATAATTAAAATAATAAAACTGTTTTATTTCGTAATTAGATTTAATTATGCACGATTACACTACGGGAATTCAACAGATTGGAATAGGTGTTAAAAACCTAAAAGAGAGTATACTTTTTTATAAAGAAATTTTTGGTTTAGATGTTCTTATTTTCGATGATACTTCTGATGCGCATTTAATGACGCAATACACAGGTGGTAACGTTTATAAAAGACAAGCAGTATTAACAATGAACCTGCAAGGTGGAGGCGGAGTTGAGGTATGGCAGTACAATAATCGGGAACCAAAAGAAAGTCCATCACAAATCAAATACGGAGATTTCGGCATTTACGCTGCAAAAATTAAATGCAAAGATGTGCATATCGCTCATGCATTTTTATCGGGCAAACAAAACACCAATATTTCACCCATTAAAGCAGATCCTCAAAATTTACCTCATTTTTGGTTAAAAGACCCATATGGCAATAGTTTTAATGTAGTGCAGGCTCAGGAATGTTTTCAACAATCCGGTAAAATAACAGGTGGCGTTACAGGGGCAGTTATAGGCGTATCAGATATGGAAAAAGCCCTATCTTTCTACATACAATTTTTAAGTGTCGAAGATATAATTTATGATGTAACCGGTATTTACGATGATAATGATTTGGGCATAAAAATTAATTGCAGAAGAGTATTGCTGCGAAAAAAAATAACAGGAAATGGTGCATTTAATAAACTTTTAGGAGTAGTAGAAATTGAACTTCTACAACGTTTGGATGATACTGTAGTAAAAATATTTAAAGATAGGTTTTGGGGCGATTGCGGATTTATACATTTATGTTTTGATGTTTTAAATATGGATGGATTAAAAAAGCACGGAGATTCTTTAGGAATAAAATTTACTGTTGATAGTCATGAATCTTTTGCTATGGAAAATGCAGCAGGGAGATTCTGCTATGCCGAAGACCCAGATGGAACTTTAATTGAATTGGTTGAAACACATAAAATTCCACTCCTAAAAAAACTTGGCATTTACCTTAACTTAAAGAAGAGAAACCAACAAAAACCTTTGCCGGATTGGATGATCAATTTGTTGTCGCTAAGTAAGGTAAAATAATTTTTATATCCATTCTCCTGGAATATCTTTCTCCTCATCCAAATCATTTAATACAGGAAGAATTGAATAGGAAAGATTTTGATTTTTAAAATCCGTTATTGTTTTTTCATAAACAGTTGCTGTGCTCCACTCTTTATCTTTAAAGAGGGAGGGTATCAATTTTTTTGTCCCTAACAAATAATAACCTCCATCTTTTGCACCACCAATAACTGCATCTTGGTTATTTAAATCGTTAAATGCAGTATTAATTATTTCTGTTGAAAGTTCTGGACAATCACTTCCTATTATTACACATTTTTTAAAACCTTTTGTAAATATAATTTCAAAAGCATTCTTCATTTTTTCACCCAGGCTTGCTCCACTTTGAACTTCGCAATTAAAAGAATTCCAAAAAATAGTTTTAGAGGCATCAGTTAAAAATATAAATACAGTCGCATTTGAAGCAATTGCAACTTCACGGGTGTGTGTCAAAAGTCTAATATATATTTCTAATGCTTTTGCGTTGCCAACAGTAGCAGCTAATCTCGTTTTGACTTTTCCCAATTCAGGCTGTCTAGCAAAAATTATAAGTGCATTAGTGTGTATGGTATTCATTGTATAATGAAATATTTTAAAATTTTTCTGAAAAAATCTTATAAGTCAATCGGGTTAATAAGTACTGTATATGAGAAAGTTATCACTTAATTAACAACCCTTAACAGTACTTAAACATTTGTGAAGTTACATTTGGCATCCAATAAAAAAAATCCTCCAAATAAAATAAACCTTATAGAACAATCTTTTACTTTAATCCCCGTTTATTGTATATCATCCACTAGAGTTTATGAAAATAGTAAAAGTTAGTAAAGTTCAAATCGCATTCTTCGGTATAGTTGCATGTATGCTGCATCTTCCCTTGGCTTTTTCAGGTACAAATGTTTTTTCTTTAAAGCCTCTTATTAATACTCATTCAGAAGCACCCTTAGCATCTAATTCTATTTCATCGGCTAAGATGTATGATAGCCTTAAATTAAACATCTCAGGGCTTTCCGAAGAGGCTTTTGCTTACGCCTTAAAAGGATTTGAATATTTGAAATTGAAAGGTAAAATCAATAACGACCATATATTGTCTATTGTAGATTTCTCCCGTCCATCTTCACAGAAGAGGCTTTTTGTAATTGATTTAAAGAATTATAAAGTATTGTTTAATACATACGTAGCTCATGGTCAAAAAAGTGGGGCAGCGATGGCCACACAGTTTTCAAACATTCCTGATAGTTATCAAAGCAGCTTGGGGTTTTATACAACTTCATCAACATACAATGGTAAAAATGGTTACTCTATGCACCTTGAAGGAATGGAACTTGGCATTAATGATAAAGCAGAAGAAAGGGCAATTGTTATGCACGGAGCGCCATATGTAAATGAAAATATCATACATGACCGCGGTTACATCGGCAGAAGCTGGGGCTGCCCTGCGGTTCCGGAAAAATTAAACAAGCCCATCATTGATAAAATTAAAAACGGCTCCTGCCTTTTTATATTCAGTGAGAACAATAAGTACTTGCATTCATCTAAAATTATCAACAGCTAATTATCAACTGTATTTAAAATTTTTTAAAAAGTTTAATGGTAGCATTAAGCTTTTTTATTTTCACCAAATCAAATAATTTCTTTAAAAGATCGCAAGAAGAATTTTCAGCTTCTAATTCTTTAAATCCATTTGCACACTGATATAGCAATTTTGAATTTGTATCTTTATAAAAAATCTGAATAATGAATTTACGTAAAATTTTAAGAGGTACAGGCGTTGCTATAATTACTCCCTTTACTAATGATCTCTCTGTTGATTTTGCGGCCTTAGGCAATGTAATCGATTACAATATTAATAATGGCGTAGACTACATTGTCACGTTGGGAACAACAGGAGAAACGCCGGTACTTTTTTCAGAGGAAAAAAAAGAAATAATACATTTTACTTCAAAGCAAATAGCAGGACGAGTACCGATGGTAATTGGTATAGGAGGTAATAATACACATGCTGTTATTAAAGACTTACAAACCTATCCTCTAGAAAATGCCGTTGCAATTTTAAGTGCAAGTCCATACTACAACAAACCTTCGCAGGCGGGCATTTACGAACATTATAAAGCAATAGCGGCAGCCTCTCCTAAACCAATAATATTATACAATGTGCCCGGGCGCACAGGCAGAAATATAACTGCTGCTACCACACTAAAACTTGCGGAAGAAAAAAATATAGCCGGTGTTAAGGAGGCCGGTAATGACATTCAACAAGTAATTGAAATTTTAAAAAACAGACCGGAAAATTTTGCTGTAATAAGCGGCGATGATGATCTCGTACTGCCGGAACTTGCTTGTGGCATTGATGGAGTTATAAGTGTTGTTGCAAATGCTTTTCCCAAATTATTTACTACTATGGTTAACGCAGGTTTGGAATATAAATTTAATGAAGCTGTAAAACTCAATAATCAACTCCTGGATGTTTACAAATTATTATTTGCTGAAAATAACCCCGCAGGTGTGAAGGCATTTTTGTACGAAATGAAATTGATTCAAAATAAACTTCGGCTTCCCGGTGTACCATTAAGTGATGAACTACACCAGCAGGTAAAAGCATATTTAGCACACAATACTGTCTATTGAAACTTTTAATTTGTGCAATAATGGTATTCGCAAACTTATTTAGAGTTGCCGCTCAACATACTGATAGCACAATTAAATTTATGTGGAAAGACGAAGTTTCGAACATTAGTGCTGCTGTAGAGATATATGGTTTGCAAAAAGCTAAAATCGCTGCCCCAATTTATTTTTTAGATAAAGTGGATACTGTTTTTAATTCTTCAAAGGACAGTTTATTTCATGATTTCTTCAACACATCTGTATCGCATTGCCCTTTAGTGAAAATAAGTTTCTATTATTTTAATGATACAATTGGCGGAAAAAAAGTAAAAGTTTTCTCAGATGTATTTACCAAGTCTATATTGCCTGACATTCACAAAAAAGTTCCTCAGTTATCAACGAATAATTTTATCATTTCGGGTATCAATGATCTTTGTTTGGTTGTACTGTTCTGTGCTTCAACCAACCCGGTGAAAATAAATAAAACCGCATTGTTTATGAATGATGATATTAATCTTTCTTCAATCACAACCTTGTACCTCGAAGTTTTAAGCCGTTTAAAAGGAAAGATATTTCTATATGCAAATCATAAAGATAGTATTGATGTTTTTACAGAATCCTTTGCCAAAACAGTAGCATTAACTTCAACCGCAGTAATTTATAAATTTGATCGTTATGAAAACCCGGTACCTATAAACTTGTTTACAGAAGTTTACAAATGGCTATTGGCAGATGGCAATAATTATGTTTTAGAAAATTGATATTAAACTTTGAAACAAGCGCCTTCATACGCAATTTCTGTATTGTCAAATATTTCTTTTGTTTCAGATAAAAAATTATCAAGCGCTTCATATTGGCTTGAAAAATGCCCTATGAGTAATTTTTTCGCCCCGGCAATTTTCGCAATATTTCCCGCCTGTGTTGTAGTGCAATGAAACCTCGAAGCAGCCCGCTCTTCAAGATCTTTTAAATAAGTGGTTTCGTGGTAAACCAAGTCTGCATTTTTTATTTTTTCACAAATGCTTTCATCATAAATTGTATCTGCACAATACGCATAGCTGCGTGGTTTGGGTGCAGCTTCCGTTACATCTTCATTTGCTATTATTGTTCCCTTTTTGGTAACGTAGTCATTTCCTTTTTGTAGCTCGCCGTAAAAGGCTTCAGGTATTTCATACATTTTTACTTTTTCTGCAAGTATTCGCCTTGGTTTTTTCTTTTCTGTAAATAAAAACCCGAAACAGTCGATTCGATGATTTACTCTAAAGGCAGAAACAGTTATTTTTTTATCATTTGAAATTTCTCCTTCTTCACTTAAACTATGGAAATAAAGCTGATAAGGTAAAGAAGTATTTGCTGCATCGAGATGTAACTGTATAATTTGTTCAAGTATTGCAGGAGCATAAATATGCAGATCGTTTGTACGACCGAGCAAGCCCATGCTTGTAAGCAGACCTATTAATCCAAAATAATGATCTCCATGTAGATGAGAAATAAAAATCTTGTTTATTTTACTCTTTTTGATTTTGTATTTCGTCAGCTGGTTTTGTGTTCCTTCACCACAATCAATTAAATAATTTTCGTCGTTGGTTTGTAACACCTGCGCTGTTGGATTGCGACCATGTGCCGGAATAGCTGAGTTGTTTCCTAAAATTGTAAGTGCAAGCAATTTATTATTGTTAAACTTTTATTTCGAAGAGTGTATTTTATCTAAAATTGCTGCTTCTAAATTTTATTTTTCTTCTTCATCAAAATCACTCAATAATTCTCTTTCTATTTCTTCCATTTGTACAATGTCCCAGGCTTCACTTTCTGTTGGTGTAATGTTCATTAGATCTGTTAAATCCAATTGTTCAAAAACCGCCGCTACATCCTGATGCATTTCGCAAATAACAAGTGAGGTGTTTTGCTCATAAAAACGTTGTTGAACTGAGGAAAACTTTTCTGCAGCGGCTTGATTTATTTCATGCACCATCTTCATATTTACAACGATATGAGGAATTTTTGAACTGGCAAATACACATATATTCTCAATGTCCTCTGTCATATTTGCAGTAATAACAGCTTCTTCTGGCGTTAATACAGTAAATTTTTCTTTGGTATCTATTTTGAGTTTCATGCATAGCGATTAATAAACTAAGTTATAATAATCCGATCTATAAATATGTGTTTCTTTTCTTTCCGTAAATAGTAATAAGCATCTTGTACACATATCAACATTTTTGATTTCTTTAGCACTTAAGCGCTTCTTTTTTTCGTTAACATTGTATCAATTAAATTCATTAGCATGGACAATAATTTTAGCACACAAGTAAAGGAAATCATTTCCTACAGCAGAGAGGAAGCTTTAAGACTTGGGAATGATTTTATTGGGACAGAACATTTGGTTTTGGGCTTAATAAGAGATGGAGAAAATACAGCAGTTAAAATTCTTAGAACACTACATGTAGATGTATATGAATTGAGAAAAGAAATAGAACTTGCTGTAAAAGATAAGACAGGTAAAAACATTGCAAATATAAACTCGCTGCCACTTACAAAGCAGGCAGAAAAGGTAATTCGCATTACCGTTTTGGAAGCTAAAGCAGTAAAAAGTGCCAATGTTGAAAGTGAGCATTTGATGCTTTCAATTTTAAAGAATAAGGAAAATATTGCAACTCAAATTTTAAATCAGTTTGATGTTGATTACGATATTTTTAAAACCGAACTTGGTTTCGTAGCGAGCGATTTGCCCCGTGCAGAATTTAACGATGAAGATGATTTTGATGACGATAGTAAAAAGTTTGGTGCACAAAAACCTGCAAAGCCCGG
>JANXTN010000324.1 GCA_025352435.1 Ferruginibacter sp.
CTACTGTGCAGAACACAACATTGTTTCTGATATAGAAATTATCGACATAAAAGACATCACTGCTTCTTATGCACGCATGTTGAAGGGGGATGTTCGTTACAGATTTGTAATTGATATTGCGACGTTGTAAAAATGAATTGCTTTAGTGAAAAACCCTTTGAATATTTCAAAGGGTTTTTCACTAAAGCATCTTTTGATTAATACATCATCTTTCCAGTTTGAAGTCTTTATCAGTTAAGGGACGAATTGCAGCATTTGCTGCTTTGTATCCCGTTCTATACATCCAGTCAGCCATTTTTTTAAGCTTATCGTAATTTATGTTTTGTGCATTGTCTTGCGGCGTATGGTAATCCGGATGTAGCAATGTGGTGTACATCAAAGAAGGAATACCCAATCGAGCATATGGTAAATGATCACTTCTAAAATACCAACCCTCCACATGCGTAACCCTATCCCACGTTGAATCTAAAATAAATTTTGGTCCTTCCCTATTTGCTGCAAAAGCCATGTTTACAAGTTCCAAAGAATTCCTATGTGGGGGAATACTTCCCAAAATAGTAGCACTGTCAATATTGTTTCTGCCAATCATATCACCATTGAGCACAGCAACGATAGATTTAATCGGCACAGTAGGATGTTGAGAATAATATTTTGATCCCAATAATCCTCTTTCTTCTGCGCCATGAATAACAAACAAGACAGATCGCTTTGCAGGGTATTTCATAAATGCCCTTGCATTCGCAAGCATGGCTACGTTCACGCTCCCATTGTCATCAGCACCATAAAAAATGGAATCTCCTTTTATTTCATTTCTAATTCCATGTGCATCTGTATGGCCGCTATAAAGCAAGAATTCAGATTTTAATTTTGCATCTGTACCATCAATTTTACCAACTACATTTACTGAAGGATAAGCATATTTTGCAACAATAATATTTGCTTTTAAAACCGAATTGTTTTCCTGCAAAACTTTCTTTGTATTTGTATGAAGCCAAAATACAGGCACAGTAGTTGAAAGATTTTCATTGGCACCTCCTTCAATATCATAAGTGCCACGTTTAAAATTTTCATTGGCGTCATCCCAGGCCTGTTCAGCAGTTTCATCTGCAATAAAAATTATTGCAAGAGCGCCTTTTTGTTGTAATGGCAAACCATATTTGGTAAACAAGGCTCTGCTATATCGCCATGTAGGCAATGAAACATTTAAATTGATATCTCTTTTATCAGCCTGTACTGCAACAATTTTTCCCTTCACATCTACAGTCGAATTTTCCAGATTGAGTACGTTTCCAAGATAAAGGATGGGCGCATCAATTTTAATATTTGCCATTTGAGAAATGGCAACTTCCTTCCAAAGTTCAAGTGGTTTTTCGTTTATAAAAAAATTTGATTGGGGTGTTATGTAATTCCGCCACAAAGAAAAATACTGAAAGTAAGTGCCATCGTCACCTGCAGGTTTAATTCCGATAGCTCTGTATTTTTCTGCAAGCCATGCGGCTGCTTTCAATTCATCTAATGTACCTGCTGATCTACCTTTAAATTTTGCATCAGCAAATTCATAAAGATCACTTTTGAGTTCGCCGGTTTTAATGAGCGCCAACCCCGGAGGATTACCGGACTGTGCAAAAACATGGAAGGCAATAAAAAAAAGGAATGTAGTCAAAAAGGAAATTCTCATGAAGTTGTGTCTTTTTAGTAAATAATTAAATATACTTTATTTATTCTGTTTTAAGGAAGCAAGGAAATCAAACGAAAGCATTACAGACAATTAAAACTATCACTATTTAATTTCTATTTCATCTACAAACAAATGTGTATCACCACCGGGGCTTTCGTGCCATGAAGGTAGCTTCCCATATTGCATTGCTTTTACTCGTACATACTTTGCTTTGATGGGTGCAAAAGTTGCAGTAACGTTTTTCACCTGAGGATTTTGATCTTCAATTGATAAAAAATTATTAGTATCTGATACAATTTTGTAGTTCACCCCATCGTTCGAAACTTCAATGATCATTTGCTTTGGCGCCACTATCCATGCACGGGTATCCTGTAAAAATCCTACGGTGACAGATGAAATTGTAGTTGCAGTTTTTAGATCTATTGTAACATCAAAATCATTCTTTTGATAACCTTGCCAGTTGCCTTTACGCCAGTTTGTTTCACCACGAATGCCATCTATTAGTCCCAACGCACCTCCGCCATCATACATTTGCTCATAATTGCTGTTTAGTTTTACTGCCCAGTCATGTGCCATTTTTTTATAAACAGCGGTAGTTATAAAACTCTTTTTTCCGGTAGTATTGTAAGCTATAGCTTTTAATGTTTTTGACTCATTTACAATAAGTGGCTTTATATATTTTGTAGATTTATTCGTTGGGTCACCACCATCTGTCGTAAAATAAATAGCTATGTTTTTCTGAGAAGAAGTTATAGGAACTGTTTTAGCTTTTTGGAAGGAGATAGAGCCGCCGTTAATAATTGGATTGATAACAAAGCCTGATTTCTGAATGCTGGTCAAATATAAAAACTGAGTATTTTTTTGTGGTAAGGATTTGTTTGAAGTTGTAAATTCAATAGCGTCACCATTTTCTATCATGGAAGATTTTAAAATCAATTTTGGCCCGTTATTTTTTTTGGCGCCTGAGATAGTTTGATCAGTAATAAAAAAGTTTTTCCCGTTCACATTTTTTGCATTCGTTACAAAAGTTTTTCCATTTTCTAAATGAATGCTAGATTTTTCAAATAACGGCGGCCCAATATTATAAAAGGTGCTCCCTGGCGTAACCTGATAAAATCCCATCGCACTCAGTACATACCATGCACTCATTTGTCCACAATCTTCATTGCCTATTAATCCATCAGGAGTATTTTTATAAAATTCTTTTTGTATTTGGTGGACTATCTTTTGTGTTTTCCATGGGGACTTTGTATAATTGTAGAGATATGCAATGTGGTGGCTAGGCTCATTGCCATGTGCGTACTGACCAATCAGTCCTGTAATATCGCTTTGTTCTCTGCCGGTAGTTTTTGTTGTTGTACTAAAGAGTGCGTCAAGCTTTTTTTCCAATGCATCAGGTCCACCTGTAGCTGATAGATAACCTCCAATATCCTGCGGCATATAAAAACTGTACTGCCATGCATTCCCTTCTGTATAATTATTATTTACTTCTTTGGGGTCAAACGGACTTAGCCAATCGCCGTTTTTTCGGGGACGCATAAATCCTGTTTGCGGGTCGAGTACATTTTTATAATACTGTGCCCGCTGTATAAATTCAGCATACACTTTTTGGTTACCAATGGCTTTTGCAAAGACGGCAATGCACCAATCATCATAAGCATATTCCAACGTGCGACTCACGCTTTCCTGTTCGTCATCACTTTCTATTAAGCCCTTTGTTTTGTATGCGGCTAAGCCGAAGTGATCCATGTTTGCACTCTGCAACATCGCTTCCAATGCAAGCTTGGTATCAAAGTTTATAATTCCTTTCATGTAGGCATCTACAATTACGGGAATGCTATGGTAGCCAATCATACATTCAGTTTCGTTGCTTGCCAATTCCCATACAGGCAGTCTTCCACCTTCTTGGTATTGCGCTAAAAATGTTTTTATATAATCCAATGTTCTTGCTCTGTCAATGATCGTGTAGAGAGGATTAGCTCCACGGTAAGTATCCCACAAACTAAAAACTGAGTAGTAAGTAAAGCCTTCTGCTTTGTGAATTTTATTGTCTCTGCCTCTGTAGGTTCCATCTACATCCATATTTACACAAGGCACTACAGCGGTGTGATACAAGGCAGTATAAAATATTCTTTTCTTTTCTTCATCTCCCGTCACTTCTATTTTACCCAATTCAGCATTCCACTTTTTTTCTGCATTCAATTTCGCCAATTCAAAATCCCAACCGGGCAATTCTGATGCAAGATTTTTCTTTGCACCTTCTACACTCACTGGAGATAGCGCAATTTTTACATAAATATTTTTATCTCCATCTAAATCAAATTGAAAAAAAGCTTTGATGTTTTTTGAAGAAATATCATCCATTTTGTTTTGTAAAAGCAAAATATCGTTATTCCAAATCCCATAGTTTTTCATCGGTTTAGAAAACTTCATTACAAAAAATATGTACTGGTTTTGCGCCCAGCTTTTGCTTCTGCGCATTCCACTTACTGTCACACTGTCTTCAATTTTTAATGATGATTCCAAAACTTCATCTCTGTGTTTTAAATCAAGAATGATTGTATTATCCTCTTCATTTGAAAAAGTATAATGATGAAAGCCTATCCTTTCAGTTGTTGTAAATTCGGTTTGAATTTTTCCTTCATCTAATAAAACACTATAGTATCCCGCATAAGCTTTTTCATTTTTGTGAGAAAATTTTGATCCGTAAATTTTATTATCAGGCGATGGCTTACCCGCCATCGGCATAACAAGAATATCACAATAATCAGGAATGCCCGTACCACTTAAATGTGTGTGCGAAAATCCATAGATATAATTATCATCGTAATGGTAACCGCCACAACCATCCCAGCCTTCCAGCCTTGTATCAGGACTTAACTGTACCATGCCATGTGGTGCGGTCGCACCGGGATATGTGTGGCCATGCCCACCAGTTCCAATAAATGGATTTACAAGTTTTGCATAGTTTGGTTGTGCATAGGTATTTGTTGTAGCCAGTAATAAAAAAACGTAGAGTAGTTTTGGAAATTTCATAAATGAAGAATGTGTTAATACTTTTCAAATGTAGGATACAAGTTGTAATGTTTGCTAACGATGAAACTGAGAAAAGCCTTATGCAAAAAAAAGCTTCCATAATGGAAGCTTAAAATTTTTATTTCTTTATTTTAAAATGGAAGATCATCATCTAATGGCATGTCAGCCGCAGGCATTGGTGTTCTCGCCGTCGGTTGATTGTTATAACCGGAGTTGGTAACATTCCCTGCATTTGAATTAGAATAACCTGACTGTTGCTGTTGTTGACCTCCGCCTTGGTTATCATTTTTACCACCAAGTAATTGTATATTTTGAACTCTCATGCGCAAAGTTGCTGCAACATTTCCTTCTTTGTTTGTATATCCTTCTGCTTCAGGTGCACCTTCTGCGTAAACCATTTGCCCTTTTAATAAATATGGGGAGATAGCGGTTCTGTCAGTCCAGTAAGCACATTCAACCCAAGTTGTTTTTTCTTTTTGGTTACCCTGTGCATCTTTATAACGCTCTGTGTGAGCCACACTAAAATTGATTACATTCTTACCATTTACTTCTTTTACGATGCAATCTTTACCAAGATTACCAACGATTTGTAATTTTACCATAACTGTCTTTTTTTAAGTGATGTATTTGTTTAATTGATGTATCTAACAAAGTTAAAATAAAATTTCATCCCTGCCTATGATCTCTGATTTTAAAAAATCTTACTAATTTATCTTCTGTCTTTCTTTCTTTTGTCTCATATCTTCTTGTTTCCCTCATCCCTAGTTCATCTTCTTCTTCAAAGTACTCACTTGGTCCTGCAAATTATTAACAAGGTTTGCCAAAGAATTTACATCCCATCTTTGCTGTGCTGCTACTTTACCAATCACAACCTGTGCCGCCCACAACTCTACAATATCTTCTGCGTTTACCTGATAAGGCTGGTAAGTAGGGTTATCGCTTACTAACGTTACTTTTATTTTATTTTTGGCATTTCTTACTAGTCTTTTATATACGATACCTTCGTTTCGGCTTACGACTATGTAGGCTGCATTATTTTTAGCTTCCTCGATATTATTTATTTTTTCTCCCACAATAATACTTCCACTTGCTGTCGGTAACATACTATCTCCAATAATTTCAAATGCTCTATAATTACCACCGGCAAGCATTGGTAAAGTGAAGGTATTTAGCTCGTCTATAAACTCAGCATCGGCATAACCTGCAAGGTAACCTGCAGCAGCTTTTACCGGAACGAAATGAATTACATTCCGTTCTTCCGCCATCATCATTTTCTGTTTGCGGCGTTTCATGAGGTAACTACCACTTTCATTGCTAAGATCTTTCAAGAAAAGCTCATCAAGACTCAGCTTAAAAATATCAGCAATAAGCTCCAGCACATCTAATCTTGGATCTGCACGTTCTTCCTCATAAGCACCGATCAGTGATCGCTTGATCCCAAGTTTATTTGCAAATTCTTCCTGCGTCCAACCTCTTAATTTTCTAAGGTACTTTAAATTTAATCCTGCCTGTGACATAATGACTAATTTGATTAGCACAAATATACTAATATATTTAGTTTGTCAAAATTTATTTTTATTTTTTTAAATAAAGTGTCGTGTTTAAATCTCTGTTGCTGATAAGTATGTTTTTTTGCTGTTTTATGTAGCTTAATAAATATTCAACAGCTAAAAAAGCGGCGGCAGAGTGAGCGGTGTACACCTTCATGCCAAAAGCGTATGCGGGTGTACGGTACAGCGAATAAGGGCGGACAAATGTCACCACACGTACTTTGTTGACCGCTCCAAAACATTTAAAAATTATTATTTTACGACGCTGCGTTTCTTTGTTACTTTCATCCCTCAATTTATGATTATGAAAAAAACCACCTTACTGTTTTTAGTTTATTCAATATTTTTTTCTGCGCAGGCGCAAATGCCTGAAAGTTCTATTGACTCTCTTGTAAATCTGACCTTAAAAACTTTTGATGTTCCGGGCATTGCAGTAGCAATTGTAAAAGATGGTAAAGTAGTTCATTCAAAAGGCTATGGCGTAAGGAGCCTTGTAAATAATTTACCTGTAGATGAAAATACTTTGTTCGGTATAGCATCTAACAGCAAAGCTTTTACAAGTGCAGCGCTTGGTATGTTGGTAGATGAGGGAAAGCTAAAATGGGATGATAAAGTAAGAGATTTCATTCCTGAATTTAAAATGTACGATCCTTATGTAACGGATGCATTCACTGTGAGAGATTTGCTTACACACCGCAGTGGTCTTGGGCTAGGCAGTGGTGATTTGATGTTTTTTCCTGATGGCGGCAATTTTACGAGAGCTGAAATGATCTATAATTTGCGTTACTTAAAACCTGTTTCTGAATTTCGTACAAAATACGATTACGACAATAACTTATACATTGTAGCAGGCGAAGTGATTGCAAAAATAAGTGGCATGAGCTGGGAAGAATTTGTGGAGCAGCGCATCATGAAACCAATTGGTTTTACATCTTCTAAAACATCTTATAACAGAGTAACAAACAATCCAAATATTATTGATGCGCATGCACCTGCCGATGGAAAAGTTATCATGATACCGCATGACTGGAACCCTGTAGCAAATGCAGCAGGTGGCATTATGAGTAACCTTACTGACCTTTCAAAATGGATCATTTTGCAAATGAATGATGGAAAATATGGCGATGGCAAAAGACTTTTCAGCAAAGCTGTGCATGACGAAATGTGGAGCCCACAAACCATCATTCAACAGGCACAGGGTGGCCCTTATAACACACACTTTTCTTCATACGGCTTAGGTTGGTTTTTAAGTGATGTAAAAGGTTACAAGCAGGTTACACATACCGGCGGACTCGCAGGTACCGTTACACAAATCACACTATTGCCTGAGCTAAAACTTGGCATAATCGTTCTTACCAATCAACAGTCCGGTGCAGCTTTTAGCGCCATCACCAATACAATTAAAGACAGTTATCTTAGTTATCCAAACCGTGGCTGGGTAAAGACTTACAGCGATAGAGTAGCGGGTGGCAATGCTGCAGCTAAAAAAATTACTGATCAAATAGCAGCTGATTTAGCAGCACAACAGAAAATGGGTTCAGTAAAAATTATTGATAGCTTATTTACAGGCAAATACAACGATAAATGGTTTGGTGATGTATATATTACTTCTAAAAATGGTGCGCTGTGGTTTGCATCTGTAAAGTCTCCGAGACTCAACGGTTATGTAACGCCTTGCAAAGCCAATACTTTCATTGTGAAGTGGACTGACAGAAGCTTTGATGCAGATGCATACATTATGTTCAACATGGATAGAAACGGCAAGGCAAGCTCCTTTACAATGGAGTCCATTTCGCCGCTCACAGATTTTAGTTTTGATTTTCAGGATCTGGATATGAAGAGGGTGAAGTAGTGAATTGTCAGTTGTGAATTGCGAATGGTGACTTGTTATTTTACTTGGGGCTCTACTTTTTAAATCTATATTCAGCAGTTGTTCGGGCTTTGCGTTGCTACCTTTTTATTCCGCCTCTAGCGGATCGTAAAAAGGATATCCACTGCAATCCCGCAGCCCAATGTCATTTAGTGAAGGATTGTAAGGACTAAGTTAGTTGAAGTGGATGCGAGCATCATACGATTAAAACCCAGTTTGGACAGGCTCAACCTGACAGCTCATTTTCTTAACTAAATGAGATTGTCCCGCAGCCCTTGGGAAGTAAATCTTTTTTCATCTCGTATTCAATTACGGGGAAATAATTATACAGTACACCCCAATCTTCCCCATATTAAAATATTAAAATTTTTTCAGCCTTGTAAAAGATGTAACTATTGTGAGAGGCATCTTTTTTGCCTTATCGGTCATAGCAATACAATAAAGTATTTTGCTACTAAATTATAAATCATTTCTTATGAAATCAATTTCAGTTGCCATTCTTTTAATGAGTGCAATTACATTAACAAACTGTTCATCTTCTAACATGATGGGCGATTCTTCTAAACCAGTTATGGTTGGTGGCGCACAAATGTTTTCAACAAAAAATATTGTTGAAAATGCAATGAATTCAAGTGAGCATACTACTCTTGTAGCTGCAGTAAAAGCTGCAGGTCTGGTAGAAACTTTACAGGGAGCCGGTCCATTTACTGTATTTGCACCTACTAATGCTGCATTCGATTTACTACCCGCAGGTTCGGTAGATCTTTTAGTAAAGCCATATAATAAAATGACACTTACAAAAATCCTTACCTCACATGTAGTTGCAGGTAGAATGAGTGGTGCTGATTTAGCAAAAATGATAAAAGACGGAAATGGTTCTGCGTTTTTAACCACTTTATCAGGGCATAAATTAATGTTGTCGCGCCAGGGAGATGCTATTCTAATCAAAGATGAAAATGGCGGAACTGCGCAGGTAACTACTGCAAATGTTTTCCAGAGTAATGGTGTTATTCATGTAATTGATCATGTTTTAATTCCCTCTTAATAAAAAATAATCACTACAAAAAAGAGGCTGTCTCATAAGTAGACGACCTCTTTTTTATTTTCAGAAAATTGGGATGGTTTTTCCACATCGTGGATGTATAACTAAAGAGCTTATTTTTTGCAGCAGGTTTTACTTACTTTTTGTCTTTACTGTATGGCAAAAGGACCCGTATTAAAACCCGTATTTAAAGCATACCACCAGCGACAGGGGATGTTACTTCCACCGAGTTTAGATGAACTTATTGCTGCAAAACATCCTGTTCGTATTGTAGATGAAGTGCTTGGTAAAATCAATATTCAACCGCTTATAAACTGTTATGTAAGTGGTGGTGCAGCAAGCTAT
>JANXTN010000332.1 GCA_025352435.1 Ferruginibacter sp.
ATGCAGTTTCAATTATTAATCCCGCAGGAGCAAAATACCGTGGCAATGCTAAAACAAATGAAACAGGCCGTTACAGGTATTTATATAGAAGTGGTACCGATATAAATTACAATAATGCAGGTGGTGCATTTTACAAAACCACCGCATTTCCATTAATAACTTATGCTGAAAATTTGCTCATTTTAACAGAGGCCGATTATAGGTTAAATGGATTTACAGCAGGGCTAAACCGCTTAAATAATTACCGTAACTGGCTAAATAGTGGTGCCCATTTAAGCAGTACCTATGCTATAACAGGTACATACAAATATGATCCATATGTGGCTGGGGATTTTGGTGCAGGCGGTATAGAAAATTCTAACAATCCATTCGTAAATTATGCTCTTACTAACAATGCGGCGGGGATAGTTTCAGGGCCGGCTGCAACTTCAATAACACCAGTCAATGTAACGACAACTGGCTACTCAGCCCCACTATATAGGAGTTTGGGAATGAAGATCGTTGGTGAAAGTATTGGTGATAGCACTTCAACAAATCCAAACTGGTTGGCTGAAGGATCAACGACCACAGTAAATACAAATTTTAGTGGCATTACATTTAATAATATTACCCGTTATGTGCAATTCCCCCTACTCGGAGTCCGAGTTGCAAAAGTTGGCTAACGTTCGTACCTTTCTAGTGCATAGAGAAATAGACCGATTTAAAATTGGTGTTCACAACCCGGGTGCCATTCAGGTCGAGATGTATTAGTTCTTATAAAGCAATTTGTAAGGCTGTGTTGCAATCATTGGTGGCATTTATTTGACCCCGTTCAGAATATTGATATACCATTACATACATCTTCTTTGCACTTTTTATTTATCATCTAAAAAAAAGAGTATGACAAAGACAGGTAAAAAAAAATTTCGTTCCCCATTGTTTATCCAAATGCAGCAGGCATAGATGTGGGCAGTCGTTTCCATTATGTCGCTATCGGACAGGGTAAAGAGGATGTAAAAGAATTTGGCGTCTATAATGAAGATCTAGCCGCTCTTGTGCAACATCTTTTAGACAATGACGTCACCCATGTTTGTATGGAAAGTACCGGTACTTATTGGCAAAGTTTATTTAGTACCATTCAGGAAGCGGGCATTGTTGCAGAACTTTGCAATGGCAGGTACACCAAAAACCCGAGTGGCAAAAAAACAGATGTACAGGATTGTCAGCACATACAAAAACTATACAGCCTTGGTATGTTAAGGGCAAATTTTTTACCCGACCCCCTGACCGAACAACTGAGGACATACAGCCGGCACCGCCTCAATTTAATACAGCAGGAAGCAGACAGTGTACGAAAAATGCAAAAGTATTTGCGGCTTTTAAATGTACGCTTAGATGTAGTGTTAAAGGATATTACAGGACATACAGGTATGGCAATTATTGAAGCTATTTGTAAAGGAGAAACCAATCCACAAATATTAGCCGCTTTTAGAAATGGCAATTGTAAAAAATCTGAAGAAGAAATTGCAAAAGCTTTACAATCCAATAAGCGACCCGATTATTTATTTTGCCTCCAACAAGAACTTGCTTTATACAAAACCTATCGTACACAAATAGAAAATTGCGATGACTCCATCAAAAAAATGCTGGAACAAAATATCAACAGCGATGAAGTAAAAAAAAACTTAGCACCACAGCAAAACCACATAAAAAAGTAAATAAAAATGCCCCGAAAAATATGGATCTGAACCAATTGGCTTTCCAATATTTTGATGGAGTAGATTTAATGGCTATAGAAGGCGTAAGCCATAGCACAGTAATGGCATTGATGAGTGAGGTGGGTGTAGAAGGGTTTAATAAATTTGAATCTTCCAAACAATTTACCAGTTGGTTACACCTTTGTCCCAATACAAAAATAACCGGAGGGAAAGTAATCAACAGCCATATCCCAAAAGGAGGAAACAGATTGAAAATTGCCTTACGCAATGCGGCCAATGTAATCGGTAATTTAAAAGATACGCACCTCTCAGATTTCTTTAAAAGAATATTATACAAAACCGATAGACCTACTGCCATAAGTGCAACAGCAAGAAAACTTGCCGTAATTCTATGGAACATGATCACAAAAAAAGAAGCCTACAAACCACCAACAGAATATCTTCTTCTCGACCAAAAAAGAAAACTGAAATTGGTAAAACAAGTACGAAAAACAATAACTAAATTTGACCTTAAGCCTGAAGACGTTGGCTTTGCAACTATGTGATTTACAATAGTGGAGAAAAACGTTAGTCAGAATTTTTACGGACCGTTTAAAATAACATTCACCAACTTACTAAATGAAAATATACTTATCACCAAGGACAGTAG
>JANXTN010000337.1 GCA_025352435.1 Ferruginibacter sp.
TACTTTCTGTGTATGAACGCCAGAAAGAAGGCACAAAAAATGCCTGGCAAATATGGTCAGTAATGCCAGAAGGATTGGAAGTTGATCGTGTCGCTACAATCAAAAATTCGTCGTGGGATATAGATAATTGCTTTGCAATAAGTGTCATCCTTGTACAAAATGATAAAGTTGTTTTCAAACATGAATTATATCGCAGAACCATTGAAGAATCACTCACTCCATTCAGGCGGATGGAACTAAATAAATTGATGCTTGAACTTTTTTTAAATTCTTTTGAAGAAAAAGGTGAGATTGAACGGATACTGCATTACGCTAAAAATGCCAATGAAAAAAAATTGGTTGTTAAATATGCACCGGAGGCTGCACAAAAAGCCGCAACGATAGGTGCACACAGGGAAGCATCAAAATTATATCTCACTGCTATTGAATATTTTGAAGGAAGCGATACAAACCAACTGGCGAACTTTTATAAAGCATATGCATATGAATGCTACCTCAGTAATCAAATACAAGAAGCCATTACTTCTACCGACAAAGTTTTAAACAACTCAAAACAGAATTCTGATATAGAAAAAACCGGTGATAGCCTGCGTTTCTTATCCCGCCTGTGGTGGTTTGATGGCAACAGGCAGAATGCGGAAGACTTTGCCTGGCAGGCTATCGAAGTGCTGAAAGACCAGCCGGCTTCAGCAACAAAGGCAATGGCGTTCAGTAATATGTCACAATTAAAGATGCTGTCTAATGAATCGGCTGATTGTATTTTATGGGGAGAGAAAGCAATAGCGATGGCAAAGGAATTAGGCAATGAAGAAATTCTTTGCCATGCACTCAATAATGTTGGCTCAGTACATATGTTTATCCATTCGTGCGAACAAAAAGGTATAGGAATGCTGCAGCGGAGTTTGGAAATTGCATTAAGGAATAGTTATCATGAGCATGCTGCACGTGCCTATACAAACCTGGCGAGCGGTCTAGTAAAAATGAAAAACTATGTTTTTGCCGGGAAAACATTGGACGATGGCATTCATTACTGTGATGAGGGAGATTTGACTTCCTGGAGCCTCTATATGTTATCGTGGAAAGCAAGATTTAATCTTGAAACGGGAAACTGGAGAGAAGCTTCCGGCATTGCAGATAATCTTTTGAAAAATGAGAACCAGCCCGCCATTGTTAAGATCACTGCGCTTATCGTGGTGGCAAAGATACTAATGAGGAAAGGAGATAAAGATGTACTCCCCCTTTTGCTGGAAGTAAAAACGAGATCATTTAAAACGATGGAATTACAAAGGGTTATTCCTTCAATGATTGCATTACTGGAATATGAGTGGCTTACCGGCAAAACGATTATTGAAGAAAATGATATTGAACAGACAACTGTTCTCATGAAACAGATCGGTATCTATTTAGAAAAAAATGAATTTGCATTCTGGATGAAAAAAGCAGGAAGGCATTTTGTTCTGGGAAAAGAAATTGCTGAAGCCTATGATACAAGCAGTGCAGCGAAAGTTTTGAAGGCTGCATCCTTTTGGAAAAAAACAGGATGTCTTTATGAACAGGCGCTTGTACTATTTGAAGGGACAGAGGAAGATAAAAGAAAAGCCATTAAAATAATTCAGGATTTAGATGCCAATGCAGTGTATGAAAAAATGAAACAAGAGATGAGGAATTCCGGTATTAAAAATATTCCACGCGGCATAAGAAAATCAACACGTTCAAATGCTGCCTTTTTAACTTCCAGGGAAATGGATGTGTTGCGGTTGCTTAAAGATGATTTGCAGAACAAAGAAATTGCCGCACAGTTGTATATTTCAGCAAAAACTGTTGATCATCATATTTCCAGCATCTTGTTCAAATTGGATGCAAGCTCCCGTTCCAAAGCCGTCAGCGAGGCTATTCGTGCGGGAATTTTAAAATAGGGAATTTACTGCGTAAAATGGGGGACAACTTGTAGGTACAACTGTATTTTTAAAAATACTTTTGTAAGAAATTAAAAAATTTATAAAATGAAAAAATTCATTATCGAAAGAGAAATCCCCGGAGCAGGCAATATGACCGCAGAAGAATTGCAGGCTATTTCAAAAACTTCCAACTCAGTAATATCTGTGTTAGGTAAACCATACAAATGGGTGGAATCGTATGTTACCAACGACAAGATCTACTGCATTCATGAAGCAGAAAGTGAAGATGTTATCAGGGAGCATTCCAGTTGTGCAAGTATTCCTGTAAATAACATTGCAGAAGTGAAAGTAGTAATAAGCCCAGAAACTGCAGAGTAAATAAATGGGTAACCGCTAATTATTAACCTGAGTATCCGTAGAGTTTAGTGAAATGTCTCTCTACGGATTTTTAATAAATGAAAGACTTTGTCAAAACCAATTTCAATTTTACTTTCCGCAGTTTACGCAGTAAAATCATACCTCCTCAAAGGCTCCTTCGTGTCTCATCCGTACACATCTAGCAGAAATGAGGCGTGGCTTATGTGCCTTGGCTTTCTGTGTGGCGCTGTTGTTATACATTTAAAACAAAACAGCTTTCTAAATTCACCGCACAGATACCCATAACCACTTTTGCTCTGCTGCATATCTGCGCTAAGTTAAGACAACCTGACTGACATTTAAAACGGCATACAACACAACTTAACCTTTAACGTAATTTCATTCGCTTTAATAAAAGTTGAAAGATGTTACTCTGTTGCTAATAGCCACGATGGGCAGTAGTAGCTGCCGCAATAATGAACCTATAATTATAATGAACTTTATGGCGGCACTACTACAGACAGCGTGATACAAATGTTTGGCTTTGCACTTTGGCCCATGCTCCTCCTTCACCACAACCGACTCTGGCCCGACTCTGCAGGATTTTATGGGTTGAAATAACGGCATGATTACCAGTTTAATATTTTATGACCACGGTTGGCATTTTTGAAAGTTATTTTACATTTTGCAATTGTTATAAACTAAAACTGCTTTTAGTTTTCCCTTTTTCTTCTTCTGTACCATTAATTTACCAGACAAGGTTAAATATGGAAATCTATATTTAACTTTAACATCGTTAAGGTTAAACAAGGTTTATTATAATTAACTATGGACATCAGTAAATTTAAGGCGGGTACGTTAGTAAAGCAGCTTACCGGTTATAAAAGTTTCATACCGGAAAATATTTGCCATACGTTCACATGGTCTGATTCTTCTGTGAATACGCTGTTGGAGCAAGCTACCCTGCAACTTGGAATGCTCAACAGCTTTTCGCAGTTTATACCTGATATTGACCTTTTTATAAGAATGCACGTGGTAAAAGAAGCAACAGTAAGCAGCCGCATAGAAGGTACGCAGACCAATATGGAAGAAGCGCTGGTAAAACAGTCTGAGATAGTTCCGGAAAAAAGAAATGACTGGCAGGAAGTAAGTAATTATATAGATGCCATGAACCATGCTATACCGAGGCTGGAAACCCTGCCACTATCTTCCCGCCTGTTAAAAGAAAGCCATAAAATATTACTGGACAGTGTGCGGGGAGAACATAAATTACCGGGGAATTTCAGATCTTCTCAAAATTGGATTGGAGGCGCTTCATTAAATGATGCCGTATTTATTCCGCCACCGCACGATGAAGTAAACAGGCTGATGGGCGACCTGGAAAATTTTCTGCACAATACTGACATTGAGGTGCCTCACCTTATTAAAATAGCACTTGCACATTACCAATTTGAAACTATTCACCCTTTTCTTGATGGTAACGGACGTATAGGAAGATTAATGATAACACTGTACCTCATAGAAAACAAAATCATAGAAAAACCGGTATTGTATTTATCAGATTTTTTTGAAAAACACAAAGGCCTGTACTATGATAATTTAATGGCTGTGCGACGAACAAATGATCTTACACAATGGATTAGATTTTTTTTGGAAGCAGTAAACCAAACCTGTAAAATAGCTATAACATCATTAAAACAGATAATGAAATTAAAACAGGAATGTGAAGGTGAAAAGATCATTCATTTTGGAAAGAAAGCTCCTAATGCGAAGAAATTACTTGACCATTTATTTACGCAACCGATCGTAACGGCACAGGAAGTATCTGCGTTATTGGAAACATCTGCCGTATCATCTTATAAAATAATAAATGATTTTGTACAAATGGGAATTTTAGAAGAAAGTACGGGATTTAAGAGAAACAGGTATTTTATATTCAGAAAGTACCTGAATATATTTCAACAATAAAAAAGATGCGACGAAAGCCAGCAGTATTATAGGAACGATAACGTACGCTGATAGCGTGATACAAATGTTTGGTTTTGTACTGATGCCCATGCTCCGTCCTCCTTTGGCGGACAAGCTCTTCGGCAGACACGTCCTCAAAATACTTGCTCCTTAACCTTTCAATGATTTTCTTTCCCGTATATGGTAACTATTATTTTGTAGTTAGGGTATCTTTAAAAAACTATAATGAAGCCGGAAATAAATATCGTTTGGTTTAAGAGGGATCTGCGGTTTACAGACCATGCACCGCTGTATTTTGCGCAACAGGATGCTGCGCCTATTTTGTTGTTGTATTGCTTTGAACCGTCTGTAATGGCGGGGCCGGATAGTGATGTGCGGCATTGGAGGTTTGTGCACCAATCTCTGCAAAACATGCAGGAAAAGCTAACGGATGTAAATGGCAGTTTGTATATTTTTCACAATGAGGTGCAGACTGTGCTTGCAGTAATAGAAAAATATTATTGTATTAAAACAATTTTCTCTCACCAGGAAACGGGCAATAAACTTACGTACGACAGGGATAAAGCAGTAAAAACTTTTACGCAGCAACACAGCATACAATGGAATGAGTACCAGCACAACGCTGTGGTGAGAGGGCTTAAAAGCAGAAAAAACTGGGATGCTTTGTGGACGCAAACAATGCTGGTTTCGCCGTTGCTTGTGGATGAAACGAATTGGAATTTTGTGGAGTTGCCTGCGCCCATGTATGTGTCATTAAAAGGAGAAGAACTGCGAGAAGAAATAAGAACGGTTGATACCAATTTTCAGGAGGGTGGTGAAACCCTTGCATGGCGATACTTGGATAGCTTTTTAAAGAAGCGCTATGTAAATTATAGCAAGCACATTTCTAAACCGGAACTGAGTAGAAAGGGTTGTAGCCGTATGTCGCCCTACTTGGCCTATGGCAACATAAGCATGAAGATGCTGTACCAATATTGCATGCAGCATTATGACAAGAGTTTGAACAAACGGGCTTTGTCAAATTTCATTTCGAGACTGCACTGGCATTGCCATTTTATGCAAAAGTTTGAGGCCGAATGCCGGATGGAATTTGAAAATGTGAACAGGGGTTATGATGCCATTATTAAACCCAAGAATGAAGCATACATACAAGCCTGGCAAGAAGGCAAAACAGGTGTGCCGCTTGTAGATGCTTGTATGCGCTGTGTAGTAGCAACCGGCTATTTAAACTTTAGAATGCGTGCGATGGTGGTTTCTTTTTTTACTTTCAATCTGTGGCAAAATTGGCAAGACCTACATTTTCTTGCAAGGCAATTTTTAGATTATGAGCCCGGTATTCATTACCCGCAATTGCAAATGCAGGCGGGTGTTACGGGCGTAAATACAATCAGGATATATAACCCAATAAAAAATTCTCAGGAGCATGATGCAGACGGAATCTTTTTAAAAAAATGGCTACCGGAGTTAAAAGATATTCCTGCAAATGTTATCCATGAACCTTGGAAACTAAGCAGCATTGAACAACAATTGTACAACTGTCATATAGGGATTGATTACCCTTTTCCTATTGTAGATATTGAGCATACAAGAAAGACTGCTAGTGATGTTGTTTGGAGCATCAGGAAAAGTAATAAGGTGAAGCAAGAAGGTAACAGAATATTGAAGAAGCATGTGAATGCAAAGGATGAATCGTCGGGGATTTTTACAGGGAGGAGATGAATATTACACCTTCGTATCCGCAGAGTTAAGTACAACGTATTTACGGATTTCTAAATAGAAGATGCACTTTGTCTCACCCAATTTCACTCTCATTTCTGAGCAGTTTCCATAGTAAACCCACGCCTCCTATATGTCTCCTTCATGTCTCCTTCATGTCTCCTCCACACCGGCGTCATACCTGGTTCATGAGCGGGAAATAAAAAAAGAGAAATAATGAAATGCAATTCATCTACCTATTTTACCCATTAAATATTCATAGACAAATTTTTCAATTTCGGTCATTGGTTCTATGTCGTTTTTTTCATTGTTAGAAAATTGAATACCCAGTCCCACAGATTTTTTATTGCAGGATCTTATACGAGCCTGCACGGTACTTCCAAATCTTCGTTTAAATAATAGCTTGCACAAATGCGATGGTAACCATCGGCTATCACGAGTTTACTATTGTATCTAATTAATAAAAGAGGAGATAGTTTATTTCCTTTTTTAAACTTCTTAAGATTTGCATTCACATGTGTATTTTCTTTAGACAATAAGGGTAGCTCACTGGCTCTTAAAATGTCTTTTGCTTTTTTAACAATTGTCTTTTCTTTTTTCAACAGCTTTACAAACGCAGTTGCATCTTTACCGGGCATTATTAATTCAAGGTAATCCTGTGCTGCAGGAAAATCATGTTCTTCGGGCTCATCCAACCATACTTTGTTCATAAGATTGTTTTTGGTATGATAAAATTAAAAATCCAATTCCTTTATAGTAGGATCTTTTAATAAAATATTTACTAATTGCTGGTGTTGGTTTTGGCTGCCTGTTAATTGCCAGCGGCCTGTACAAGTCACGGCAGTAACCGTCTGAGAACCTCGGACTATTCTGAAATCATTATCAGTAAAAATCAGTTCGTAATTACTAAGGGTACTGGTACTACTGTCGCATACAATTCTATAGTCTCTTGTTCTGCTGCTGCGGTCAATAAAATTTTCTAAAAATACCAGGAGGGATAGAACAACCAGTACAGATATTGCCCCTACAAAAGCTAAAATTAAATGACCGGAGCCTACACTCATTCCAAGGGCTGCACACACCCAAATAGTTGTGGCTGTGGTAATGCCGCTTATTTTATTATCATCTTTAAAAATAGCACCGGCACCCAAAAATCCTATACCGGTAATAATATTCGCAGCGAGCCTGTCAGGGTTGGCTATGCCAATTTTCAATGAAAGCATGGTGAAAATACAG
This sequence comes from Ferruginibacter sp., assembly GCA_025352435.1. Taxonomy (GTDB): domain Bacteria; phylum Bacteroidota; class Bacteroidia; order Chitinophagales; family Chitinophagaceae; genus Ferruginibacter. Next base: position 7,176 of record JANXTN010000337.1, read on the forward strand.
GACCCCACAGAAACAAGCATAAGGGTTCTTAAACCAGCTGGCTTGCTCCGGTATTCTCTTTCAGCACCAATCATAAGACCAAGGAGCATGGCTATTATTATATTCAATACCTCCCCGTAATGAGATTGCATAAAGTAAATTATTGTTATTAAATATACTCACAAAATCTATTGCTGCAAAAGGGTGAAAGATACTCACAACTACTGCTGAACCATATGTGCGTTTTTGTCTTTCATATAATCATACACCATTTTAGAAACTTCTGCCATCGGTTGGATGACTGT
>JANXTN010000340.1 GCA_025352435.1 Ferruginibacter sp.
CTTTAAAATCGATTCTATCCCAAACTGTTTGATGAGTAGCTGTCATGTTGAAATTTGAATTTATATATGTACATGTTCTTGTACCTCCTATATTTATACCAGTGGATTGAATCGATGTGTGAATCATCGTTTGAAATTCCCATCTACTATAATTTTGGTAATGGACTTTTACTAAACTTGCATTTTCATAGCTAACAAGACCCCATGTTCCGGCAGTAAAAATTATCCAGTTATATGGAACGGTCCAGTTATCAGAATCAGTAGGAGGTACTCCTAAGCATTGACTCGTTCCATTTACTGATGCCCCCGCATTCATGAAAGTTTGAGAAAATTCATTAAATTCTGCGCAAGGATCGACCGGATCGCCACCGCCGCCTTCACCATCAGGGTTTATAGTTTGCCCATCAGACTCACAAATGGTAAATAAATACGTAGAACTAATAATTTCTCCAGTTTGAGTATCTGTAAGAATCCAATAATAGGCTGTACAACTGCTCCTAGCAGCGGTTGGCGAGTTGGCAGTTAAATTTTTATTGTCAGTTTTTGAAGTCTTATAAACCAATTTATTAGTTTCACTTTTATTAATTAATCCATTCTTGTAAGTTACAGTAGATAGTAAATTATACTTCAAATCATATTCTAAAATAGTTCCGTTAAATTGTATATCATCCCCCCTTCCCTGCAATAGGTTTTCGTTAATTTTAAAATTTTCAGCTGTTATTTTACTGCCATCCTTAAAATAAATGTAGAGGTAGCTTTCATCCAGAACTTTCCCCATTTGATCTACCTTTATTTTTAAATATTTCACAAAAGATCTAATCTTAAAATCTGTACTCAATACAATTGTGTTTTCATTTTTATAAACAACATCTTTATCCCAGTTAATTTTACTGGTTCCTAAAACTGGCAACGGTAAACCCCCTTCCTTTTCAGCTTTATCTACAACTTCATTTTACGAATTTTTGGCTATTTGCAACAACTCTTGATTGTTTACATTCTTAGCGTCAACATCTAGGTTATCTTTTTTACAACTCGAAATTGCTGTCAAAATTGCAATTAATAGGAAAAAATTAAAAAAGCTTTGTTTCATAGTAGAGTTTTATTTTTTAATAATATTGGATGAATATAATATTTAATAATTAATATAAAAAAATTCCTTTACAGGTTTTCAAATCTGTAACTTGATTCCTTTCTTAATGCTTTAAAATAAAATGGATAGAACCGAACGCAGATTTAAATACAAATCTGGATGCAATCTTTACCATTAAATAGATTAGCCAGCAGGCTTATACAATATGGTTTAGGAAACAGAAAAGAGGAAGGCAGTATCTTAGGAGGCTTGGGTAATTTGCTGGATGGAAGGGAATAGGAAATAATTATAATACCAAGGCGCTCATTGTTGATGGGCGCTTTTTTTATTGCTCTAATATTTGAAGAAATGCTCTGCAGTTTATTTAATTTACTATTCCATTATAAAAAACAAACTTTTACATTTGCCACAAACTAATTTCTACATGCAGGATCTTCAGGATTTTTTAGTGCCCATTTCTTTCTCTGTTATCAATGAAGATGAAGGTTATGTAAACGGTCAAATAGGTGCACATATCCTTACACAACACGATGAAGATTTTGATATTGCTGCAGCCGATATTGTGATTATAGGGGTGAAAGAAACAAGAGGAAATGGTACTGCGGAAAAAGAAAACAATGCGGCAGATATTATTCGCCGGCAATTATACAGATTACATTACTGGCATACAGATATTAAAATCGCTGATGCGGGAAATATAGAAATAGGCGCCAGTATTGCTGATAGTTATGCGGCAGTGAGAACAGTGTTGGAAGAATTGTACAGGCTTAATAAAACTGTGGTGATCTTAGGTGGCTCACATGATGTAACGCTTGCCCAATACAATGCTTACCGCATTTTAGATAAGGTGGTAGAAGCTACTTGCATAGATGCAGAAATAAATTTGAAAGGGGAAAGCACCGTACCTGCGGAAAACTTTTTAATGGAAATGTTTACCGGCGAACCTAATATTTTAAAGCATTACAACCATATTGGTTTTCAAAGTTATTTTGTGCACCCCCGCATGTTGCAAACAATAGATAAACTTCGTTTTGATTGTTACAGACTTGGGCATGTGCAGCATGAAATGGATGAAATGGAACCCGTGCTGCGCAATACAAATATGTTGAGTTTTGATGTGAGCGCTATTAAACACAGCGATGCACCAACAAACAAAAACTGTCCCAATGGATTAACCGGTGTGGAAGCCTGTATGCTTACAAGGTTTGCAGGCATGAGCAACAACCTCAGCAGTTTTGGAATGTATGGTTACAATCCCAAAGATGATACAGACGAACTTACTGCTAAACAGATAGCGCAGATGCTTTGGTATTTTATAGATGGCAGGCATAAAATGACGCAGGAAAGTGTATTGGAAGAAAGACAGAATTTTAATGAATACCATATTGTTTTTGCAGAGGTAGATACGTTGTTTTTGCAAAGCAAAAGAACCAACAGGTGGTGGTTGCAATTACCCAATGGTAAATTTATTGCCTGCAGTTACAAAGATTATTTAACCGCCGGTAAAAATGAATTTCCTGAAAGATGGCTGAGGGTGCAGGAGAGGAACTAGGAGAAAGATGT
>JANXTN010000346.1 GCA_025352435.1 Ferruginibacter sp.
ATGTGGGTTTTGCGCAAGCACATGGCGGATATGAATCCGGAGGAAGCTTTAAATACTTTGCTAAAAAATATGAGAGGCACTAAAGACAATGCAGAGTTTTTAACGAGTATGAATGGATAAAACACTCTGAAAATATAAAAATGAAAGCCCTTCAAATTTTGGAGGGTTTTTTATTTGAAGCCATCAACAGTAATATCCTTAATCAACATTGGTCCGGCTTTCCGTAGTACTCCTCGTTGCGTTCGTACCTCACTACACTGCGGGGTACTTACTTCAATCCGGGCTATGGGTCGGCCATAAATCTTTTTTCAACTTTTATTGACTGCTTGCTATAATTTCCTCGCTTCCATCTTCACGTCCTCCCTCTCCTCGGGAAAGGGAACGAGGGTGAGGCTGTATCTTCGCTCCATGAAAATTCCCATCCACGGAAAACTAACTGACTCCTTTACCCGCTGTCAGCATTATCATTCTCCATTAGATATTATTGCTATAAAGTTTAAATGCTGCCATGATTATTATGCATGTATTCATTGCCATGAAGAAACCGCAGAGCACAACATTGTTTTATGGCCGCAAAAAGAATGGAATACAAAAGCAATACTTTGCGGTGAATGCAAAAATGAAATAACCATTAATGCCTACCTAAGTTGTGATTATAAATGTCCAAATTGCAGTAGTGCTTTCAACCCTAAGTGTAGCAATCACAATCATTTTTATTTTGAAACACATCCAGGTTGGTAACTATAACAAAACAATATTTGCATTTAATACAGTTGTAATTTTCTATAACATAATTTTATGTAATTAAGGTTGTCTATTCTCGTATGTAGATTATTAAAACAAATCAACTTAAAAAATAACTAATGAAACAGTACTTAACAGCTTTTTTTGCATTGATCATTGTGGCAAGTGCGTGCACTGCGCAACAATCCAACAAACAGTCAAACAAACAAACATCCAAACAAAGTGGAAAACCAGTGTTTGCCAAAGGCAAAACAGAAGACGAATGGAAAAAGGTTTTAACGCCAACACAGTATGAAATAATGGTAAAGCGTGGTACAGAATCTCCCTTTAATAATCCATATTACAACAATCATGAAAAAGGTTTTTATGTAAGCGCAGCTACCGGCGATACTTTATTCTCATCTGAAACAAAATTTGAATCAGGTACAGGATGGCCTAGTTTCTATGCTCCTGTTGCTAACAATAAGGTAACTGTTGTAAAAGATGAGAGTTATGGTATGTCACGTGACGAAATTGTAGAAACCAGTACAGGTCTGCATTTGGGTCATGTATTTAATGATGGGCCTAAACCAACCGGTTTAAGGTATTGCATGAACTCGGCAGCATTTAAATTTGTAAAGAGCAAATAATAATAATAAATTTTATTTGCCTCAACCTTTAATTTAGGTTGAGGCTTTTTTTTATTGAAACTCGGCATTCTTTTTCAGCACAGGCAGCAACCACATGATTATTGCCGCTATAAACATACTCACTCCGCCGGTTAAAATAATGAGATTGCTCTCTCCACCAAATACATATTTATTTAAATACCCTAATAAAAAAGCTGCCGTTACCTGCGGAATAACTACAGAAAAATTGAAAACAGCAAAGTAGGAAGTCATTTTGTCCTCAGCTGCTATGCTGCTTATAATACTGTATGGGGTGGTGGAAATACTACTCCAGGCAATTCCAATAAATGCAAACGATACAAACAATAAATATTTATCAGTAATAAAAAACATTAACAGCAAGCCTGCACTTCCTGCAAACAATGCAAAAGCGTGTACCTTTTGAACTGTAATTTTCTTCTGTATCTTAGGTAAATAAAACGTGAGTACCGCCGCCAATAAACTATAAAATGCAAAGCAAATTCCTACCCAGCTTGTTCCGTTTTCAAAACTTAAGCTTTCAGCATCTGTAGTTTTAAAAATGTATCTAGTAATAACAGGTGTTGCATAAATCCACAAAGAAAATAAGCCCAGCCATGTAAAAAATTGAACTACAAAAAGCGGTAATAAATGTTTAAAAATTTTGAACATGCAGTAAATGTAATAAAATACACCGCTTTATTCTTTCCGCCAAACAGCATTAGTGCTGTATTTTTGCACCCTACTTATTATGGTCGTTAATAAAATCAGCATCGAAGAATTTTTACTGCTTGCAAAGAACCTACCCGTGTTTGATGTGCGTAGCCCCGGTGAATACAACCATGCGCATATTCCAACTGCTTTTAATCTGCCATTGTTTAGTGATGAAGAAAGAGCGCAAGTGGGAACTACTTACAAACAACAGAGCAGAGAAAATGCTATAAAAATTGGTCTCGATTTTTTTGGACCGAACATGAGAGGAATGGTAGAAAAGGTAGAGGAGATGGTGGCGAGTTACGAGTTGGGGGTTAAGGGTTTAAAGAATCTAAAAAAAACCAACTCATTAACAAAGAATAATAGGGTAGAAAACTCGCAACTCATCAACACGCAACTCGCAACTGTAAAACCTGCAACCATCCTCATTCACTGTTGGCGTGGCGGCATGCGAAGTGCAGCTGTTGCTTGGTTGTTAAATCTGTATGGATACAAAGTTTATACATTGGTCGGTGGTTACAAATCTTACAGAAACTGGGTACTTCAACAGTTTACCAAAGAATACAATTTTAAAATCATTGGGGGTTATACCGGCAGTGGAAAAACATTGCTGTTGCATGCTTTAGCGAAACAGCATTCAAGCATTGTAGATTTAGAAGGCTTGGCCCACCACAAAGGGTCTGCTTTGGGTGCATTAGGAAATCCTCCACAACCCACACAGGAAATGTTTGAAAATCGTTTAGCCACACAACTATCAACTATCAACCACTTACCATCAACTACCATCTATTTGGAAGATGAAAGCCAGCGTATAGGCAACTTACAAATTCCAATGCCGCTGTGGTATTGCATGCGCAAAGCAACGGTTTATTTTGTTGATATTCCTTTTGAAGAAAGACTCAATTATCTTACTGAAGAATATGGAGTTCATCCCAAAGAGCAACTTGTAAATGCCATTATGCGCATACAAAAACGGCTTGGTGGTTTAGAAACAAAAACGGCCATTAATTTTTTGCTGGAAAATAATTTTAAAGAAAGTTTTCGCATATTGTTACACTATTACGATAAGTGGTATACAAAGAGTTTATACAACAGAGAAAATGCAGAAGAGCTTATAAAAAAAATTCCTGCAACTGCTGTAAACACGCAACAAAATATTGAATTAATAAAACTGAATAATAATTAAGATGAGCGAAATAAAACTTACACAATATTCACATGGCGCAGGCTGCGGTTGTAAAATTTCTCCGCAGGTTTTGGATGTTATTCTAAAAGGCAATATTGCTATGCCTGATAATGATAAATTAATTGTGGGTAACCATAGTAAAGATGACGCTGCCGTGCTTGATATGGGTAATGGCACCGCACTTATTTCCACTACGGATTTTTTTATGCCGATCGTAGATGATCCGTTTAATTTTGGTCGGATAGCTTCTGCGAATGCCATCAGCGATGTGTATGCAATGGGTGGCAAACCAGTGCTTGCTATAGCAATTTTAGGATGGCCAATAAATAAGTTAGCTCCCGAAGTTGCGCAACAGGTGATAGATGGTGCAAGAAGTATTTGCAAAGAGGCTGGTATTTCATTGGCAGGTGGGCATAGTATAGATTCGCCTGAACCAATTTTTGGGCTTGCAGTGAATGGCATTATGAATATAGAAAACATAAAGCAAAACAACAAAGCGCAGATAGGCGATCTATTGTTTCTTACCAAACCAATCGGCGTAGGAATTCTTACCACCGCAGAAAAAAAATCATTGCTAAAAGACGAGCATAAAAACCTTGCAGCAAACCAAATGATGCAATTAAATAAAGTCGGTGAAGCTATTGGTAAGTTATCATCCGTCACTGCAATGACTGATGTTACAGGCTTTGGCTTGCTTGGTCACCTTACAGAAATGGCTGAAGGAAGTGGCTTAAGTGCAGTTGTAAATTTTGAAGCTGTGCCACTAATTAATCCTTCTATTAAGGAATACATTGCCCAGAGTTGTGTGCCGGGTGGCACAAACAGAAACCGTGATAGCTATGGCCATAAGATTGCAGCGCTTACAGAAGAACAATGGGCGATATTGGCAGACCCACAAACGAGTGGTGGATTACTGATTGCGGTAAATAAAGATGGTGCAGATGATTTGATAAAAGTATTAAGTGAAAATGGTCTTGAAGCTTTTACAACTCCTATCGGTCATTTAGTGGAACAACAGAGAAAAGTTGTAAGTGTTCAATAATATATTTCTATGAAACTTTCTTTAGGGGAAATATTGGGCTCTGTAGGTGTAGCGATTTTGTTGTTAGCTTTCCTAATGAATCTTTTAAAGAAATGGCAACAGGATAATTTACGCTATATTTTATTGAATATTATTGGTGCAGCATTATCCTGTGCATCCAGCATAGTCATTCATTTTTTGCCATTCATTATTCTAGAAGCCACCTGGACAATCGTGTCCATCTTAGCACTCATAAAATTTTTTAAGCATCGGGGTTAAGCTCATCTATTTGCTTGGCAAGTTTTTTATCCTTCTCGGTGATTGTATCGTCCGCATCATGTGTGCTTAACCAAATTTCAACTTTGTTGTAAGTGTTTTTCCAGGTTGGGTGATGGGCTGCTTTTTCTGCGAGCAATGCAACGCTTGTCATAAATGAAAATGCATCTACAAAAGTTTTGAATTCAAATTTGCGGTATAATTTTCCTGCTTTTTCTTTCCACATAAAATTTGTTTTAAAGAATTAGAAACTGTTTGTTTTTTATTTTTTCGTTGGTCATTTCTGTTACCAATTGCACTGCATGTAACAATCGCAGTGACTGTATCAAAACACTCACTTCTTCTTTTTCCATTTCTTCTCCTTTTGCGAGCCACAAATAATCGAGGTGCTTAAATTCAGGTAATAAATATTCACCATCATCTTCATTGTTGTACAAGTAATGCACCAATGTAGACCCAGGCACAACGTATTCGTAAATAGAAAAGAAATAGTTGCGTTCTTTTTTTCTGAGTTGTATTTCTAAGCTATGGTTTATTTTAAACTGATGGCCAAGCGCTTGGTTTATATGCCAGCTAAACTGGTAATCTTTTATGGGCGCAACGATACCGAGCAAACGGGTGCTCTCAAAAAATTCTTCAATAAGCGTTTCGGTATCTATTTTAAGTTTCATTATTATTATTTTCCACCGCAGAGAAAATGAGTTGAAAGAGGTTGCGCAGAGATTAGCTTCTCTGCGATCTCCATTTTCTTTGCTCCTCTGCGGTAATGCTCCTAGAAAGTCACCATAAATTCCAACAACTCTTTCCCTCTCATCAATTTCACTTTTGTACTTTCTCCTTTATTAAATTTATTCAGTGCATCCATATAAGTTTGAACGTCGCTAAACTTATGCTCACCTAATTGCATGAGTATATCTCCGGTTTTTATACCCGCTTTAATTGCGGGGCGGTTTTCTGAAACGCCATCTACCATTACGCCATTTCCTGTAAATGTATAATCAGGCATAATTCCTAAACTTACTTTAAAACTGCTTTTACCCATCGATACTTCTCTGGTTTTTGTAAAAGCAAGTTTCTCCATTTCGTTTGTTTGCGCAATAATATTCTCTATGTATCGAATGATTTTGAGTTCTCCTTCATAATTTATTTTATCTGCATCATCTGTGGGTTTGTGATAATCTTTGTGGCTGCCGGTAAAGAAAAACAAAACGGGAATTTCTTTTTTGTAAAAGGAAGTATGATCGCTTGGTCCGCTACCGCTGCTGTCTGCATTTATTTTAAAATATGCATCTTTTGTATTGATGATTTTCCCCCATGTTGGTGAAGTTCCATAACCACCAATAGTAAGGCCGTGTGTGCTGTCATTTAGTCTGCCCACCATGTCCATGTTAATCATGTAATTAAGGGTTTTTAAATCAAGCCCTGCATGATCGGTAAAATATTTTGAACCAAACAGACCAAGTTCCTCGCCGGAAAAAGAAACAAATAAATAATTGTATTTTTTATAAGTCGATTTTTTTAATCTGTTGGCCAGTTCAATTAATGCTGCAGTGCCGCTTGCATTATCATCTGCACCATTGTGTATCATTGGTGTGCTGCCGGTATACAAAAAGTTGTGGTCTTCGCCATAACCAAGGTGGTCGTAATGTGCACCAAGAATGATTGTGTTTGTTGCTTTGTTATTAATATAACCAATTACATTATGACCATATTTTATTTTAGCAGAAATAGAAACAGACAATGTTGCAGCCTGTAAACCTTGTGTAAGATTATTTCTTAAAATACCTTTTCCGTAAATAACCGGAATAGAAAGGGTCGGTGTTTTATCTTTCTCATCAAATTTCAAATCATCTTTTATTGTACTGCTATTTGTAAATATTACCAGTTTTTTGTTTTTTGAAATCTCATCTTTACAAAAACTCATTATCCTTTCTTTTAAATTGAAATGGGGATTGTTTTGATTTTCTTTTAATAAATCTGCTAGATCAAAAAATGTAATATTTTTTTTAATTGTTTCAAGTTTTGTTGCAGCAATGTTTCCTGAAAATGCGAAAGGAAAATAATGTTTATTTTCTGTGTAAGCAATATCTCCAATTACCAATGAAGTGTTGGGGTCTATTTCTCTTCCTTCATTTACTTCAAATTCCTGCACATATTTATTGTCAGCCGTAAAAGTTTTTAATCCTGCTTTTTTAAATGCTGTTTGTATAAATTCATATGCTAGTTTTTCTCCTGCTGTGCCTGTACGCCTTCCTTCTAATTTATCATCTGCGAGATAATTGATATTCTTTTTTAAAGATGCTATTACTGCGGCTTCGTTACTGCTCTTTTGTTGTGCTAGCACAATAAAGCAGTTTAGAAGTAATACTATAAAAAAGCAGTATGGTTTCATATTTTCTTTGTTGTTAGCAAAGATATTTAATGCTGTTTTTCTTGCAGGAATTTGTTTTGGTTTCAATATGATAATTTTAATTCGATTGATTTTAATCTGTGTAATCCGAAATATCTATGAGAACATTGCTCACGGATTTACATAGATTTGTTTCGCTTAGATGGAAGTTGATTAAAGATAAACGGTTGAAGAGTGGCGGGATAGAAGTGGATATCCTTTTCATGATCCGCCTTTGGCGGAATAAGAAGATAGCAACGAGTCCGAACAACTGTTCAAAAAATTTCTCCTGACGACCGACAAAATCTTCCTGTTTTTAAATCTTTATATTTGCAGCCTTAAAAACAAGAAGTCATGTTTAACAAGCGCACCAAAATAAAACAACTGCTGGAAGGCGATAAAGCCAACTTTGAAACGACGGTGATGGGCTGGGTTCGAACATTTAGAAACAACCAGTTTATTGCATTAAATGATGGCAGTACAAATAATAATTTGCAGGTAGTTGCTACGCTTGGTTTGCTGGACGATGCTACCATGAAACGCATTACCACAGGTGCTTGTATAAAAGCAACCGGAGAAATTATTGAATCACTGGGTAAAGGACAGAGGGTAGAATTAAAAGCAACGGCGATAGAAATTTTAGGCGATAGTGATGCAGAAAAATTTCCTTTACAACCTAAAAAACACAGCCTTGAATTTTTACGTGAAATAGCTCATTTGCGGATGCGTACCAATACATTTGGCGCTATTTTTAGAGTGCGCCACAGCCTTGCATATGCAGTTCATAAATTTTACAACGATCGTGGTTTTGTATATATGCACACGCCCATTATTACAGGCAGTGATGCAGAAGGTGCTGGCGAAATGTTTAAAGTAACTACACTCCCACTTGATGGGACTGCACCTAAAAATGATGATGGCAGCATTAATTACAAAGAAGATTTTTTTGGCAAAAGTACCAACCTCACTGTTAGCGGGCAATTGGAAGGAGAACTTGCTGCGATGTCATTTAGTGATATTTATACTTTCGGACCCACATTTCGTGCAGAGAACAGTAACACCACAAGACACCTTGCAGAATTTTGGATGATTGAACCTGAAGTGGCTTTCAATGATTTGGAAGATAATATGAACCTTGCGGAAGACTTTATAAAATACATTATAAAGTTTGCGGTGGATAACAATGGGGATGATCTTGCTTTTCTTGCACAGCGCTTGGAAGAAGAGGAAAAACAAAAACCACAAAATGAGCGCAGCGAAATGGGCTTGCTAGATAAATTAAAATTTGTGGTGGACAATGATTTTGAAAGATTGACTTACACAGAGGCTATTGAAATTTTACGTGAGAGCAACCACAATAAAAAGAAGAAGTTTCAATATTTGATTGAAAGCTGGGGAACAGATTTGCAGAGTGAGCATGAAAGGTATCTGGTAGAAAAGCATTTTAAAAAGCCGGTTATTCTTACAGATTATCCGAAAGAAATAAAATCGTTTTACATGCGCCAGAATGATGATGGAAAAACAGTGGCTGCTATGGATATTTTAGCACCTGGTATTGGAGAAATAGTTGGTGGTTCGCAAAGGGAAGAGCGGTTAGATAAATTATTGCAACGCATGGAAGAAATGCAGATTCCAGTGGAAGAGATGAATTTTTATTTAGATACCCGTCGATTTGGTAGTTGTCCGCATGCAGGCTTTGGGCTTGGGTTTGAGCGGTTGGTATTGTTTGTAACTGGTATGACCAATATCAGAGATGTAATACCTTTTCCAAGGTATCCAAAGAGTGCGGCGTTTTAAGAATCACACCGCAATAGCGCTCAGGAGCAAATATTAATTTTAAAGCGTAGCCTGCATTGCTTACGCTTTTTATTTTTTAATGGCTCTTTATTAACTTGTCTCTTTTCTTATATAAATACAGCGTTCGTAAAATGACATTGAACCCTCTAAAATACCTCGATTATATCTTTAATCCGTTAGACTTGTTGCGCACCAAAAAGTACTGCAAGTAAATCCAACTGCTGTTCCTGTAAGAGAGGAGCCAAAAGAATAATCATCACAGTATTTGAATATGATAAGAAAAAAATGACTTGTCATAAATTAAAAAAAGTAGAAGAAGTGTATCATTTTTTGGATGCAACATTAAATAGCTGGATAAATATTGATGGCCTTAGAAAACAAAATATAGATAATGTTTGTAACCATTTTGTTATTCACCCACTTATTGCGGAAGATATTTTGAGCATTGGCCAAAGGCCAAAAACAGATGAGATAGACGGCTTAATGTATTGCCTTTTTAACATGCTTTCTTTCAATGAAAAAATTGCAGGTATAGAAACAGAGCAGGTAAGTATTGTGTTGGGGAAAAATTTTGTAATCAGTTTTCAGGAAGATCCATTTAATCCATTGCGTGAAAAATTAAAAATAGCCAGCAGCAAGGTTCGTCAAAATAATTCTGATTTTCTTTTTTATTCTCTCCTCGATTATATAGTTGATCATTAATTTTTGCTGATAGAAAAGATGGGAGAAAAAAATGAGTTGCTTGAGAAGACATCATAAAAAATTCTAACAGCCGAAGCTTTGTAAAAATAAATATGATTCGTAAGGAGATGATTTTGCTGAAACGGAGTATTGCGCCGGTAAGAGAATTAATAAGTGGTATTCTGCGAAGCGAAAGTTATTTGATTGAAGAAAAAACGGAGAAATATTTTAAGGATGTGTATGATCATATTATTCAGGCAAATTATCTTTCATAAAACTACCGTGATATGATGAGGAACATGCAGGATCTATATTTAAGCAATGTAAATTTACGCATGAATGAGGTGATGAAAGTGATAGCTGTGATTACCTGTCTGTTGGCTCCGACCACCGTCATCGGCGGAATTTTCGGGATGAACTTTGATACTATTCCTCTTTTGCACCACACCTGGGGGTTTTTTATAAGCGTAGGTTTGATGCTGATTATTCCAATTTTGATGATATGTTCATTTAGGAAAAGAGGCTGGTTTTAATTATAACCAAAGAGAAATAAGTTGAAGAGTTCTCGCAGAGTTATATATTCAACCTATTCGTTTATTACCTCTTTAACTTTATTAATTTAATTTCCCTCCGGAAGAGAAGGATCAGCTCTGGCTTTCTTTTTATAAACCGGTACCGTACTACATGGCTCACCATACATGATACTTTTTGCAACTGCTCTTAATTTTTGTGTAATCGCTACATAGGCAGATTCTCCAATAGGCAATTCTCCACAACCTTTTATTACAAGCCTTGCGTCATTATATGTTGTTGCATCTATTTGTTCAATATTGCGAAGCAACATTGTTTCTCTAGCAAATGCTTCTGTACCAAAAATTATTTCTTTTGCTACCGGTTGTAACAAACTTGCCACAAGCATGTATGCCCACATAGGTATTACTGCATCAGCACTGCAGGTTAGCGCTACAATCTTTCCTGTATAACTTTCTATATTTAATGCCTTCAGCGCCTCTCTGAAATCTTTTTCTTTTAATATTAAACCCATAAAAAGATATTCCTTCAAATCAAAAACCTCTACTTCTTCTTTGGGATAATAATCTTCCAGATTTAAAGTGATAATACCGCTCTTTGCAACCTTGTTTAAAAATGTTGATTCCATATTGCAAAATTAATTTAATTGTCACTCCAAACTTTGCATTTTTTATAGCTCGTAGCAATATTAACAAACAAAAAACCCGGTTGAAAATTTCAACCGGGTCTATTTTCAAAATTATGTTTTAGAAAAATTTAGCTCTTGTATCTTTTATATCAGCTTGCTTTCTTAAAGCTTCAAACCAATTGTTTGTTTGCTGACGAATAGCTGCAAACCTTGCAATTGTTTGAGCTGTTTTTTCCTCTGCTGTAGCTTCTGCTTTTTGCGAAACCCCTTGAACTTTTATAATATACACACCGGAAGCTCCAACTATTGGAGTAGATGCTTTTGCAATGTTATCTTTATTAAAAGCCGCACCTATTATTTTGGGTTCAGCACCAATACCGTTTATAATTCTTCCAGTCATGGTAATAGTTGAATCTGCACCGGCTGTAAGCACTTGTTTGTTGTAAGCTGCTGCGGCGGTTTCCAAAGTAGGCGTAGCTCCCAATTTTGCAGTTATCAAATCTGCTTTTTTCATGTTTCTTACAATAGCTTCTGCTCCTACTCTTGCTGTAGCCGCATCTTGTGTTCCTTCACTGTATGTTTTATTTACGGTAGCAACCACAAAATCATCACCAATAACAATTGGTTCACTTACATCTCCTTTGTTTGCTCCAAAAGCCCATTTTACCAATGATCTAGCGTCCTGCATATTACCAACGGTAAAGTCATTTTCTTTTATTGTTGTTGGAAATTCAACCAAACTCAATCCGTTTTTAGCAGCATAAGCAGCTAAATCTTTTTCATTTTTTTGCGCAGCAGCTTTTGATGAAGCAAGACTTGCAGCATTAATAGTTTCATCGCTGGATAAAATCGGTTTTGCTAAAAAAGCTACTTTATAAGCAGATTTAAAATTTGTTTGAGAAAGAATGTCTATCACATGATAACCGAATTGCGTTCTCACAACTGCTTTTTCACCTACACTTTTATTAAATGTAAAATCATTAAATTCTGCAACCATTGCTCCATATCCAAAAGTTCCAAGATCGCCGCCTTTGGTAGAACTACCGTCAGAAGAATATTTTAATGCTAGGGCTCCAAAATCAGCACCGCTTTTTACAGCTGCTAAAATACTGTCAGCAAGTTTTTTCGCAGCCGAATCTGTTCTTATCGGATTTCCTGTTTGTGGATCGTTTACACCTATTAATATATGACGTGCTTTTACACTGTCAGGTAATTGTTTTATACCAATAATCTTTGCTAAAATATAATTTTTTCCATCAAGATATGGACCTGAAACTACCCCTACCGGTTGCTTCACGATTGTATCTTTTGCCTGAGACTTAATTTTTGAAAGTGGTAAATATTCATCAACAAAGTCAACCGCGGATGTGTTTCTTGCTACAAATGCTTTTGCATTACTATCTGCTGCAAATTGCGTTTTTAATTCTCTAATTAGTTGTAATGTTTTAGCACTATCTGTTGCGGAAGGCAATTGACTAAAGGTTAAATAAGAAATTGTTCTACCTGCTTCTTGTTTAAATAAATCTTTGTGTTTAGCTACGTAGTTATTTATGTCTTCATCTTTTACTGTCACTGCACTGTCAGAAATTTCATTATAACCCACGGTTACATAAGAAATGGTAGCAAAAGTTTTTGCATCTACAGCATCCTTTTCCTGCATCCAAGTTGGGTAATAGGCAGCAGCGCTTATAAGTCCACCATATTTTGCAGCGGCTGTGCTTAATTTAAGTGGCTCTAAAATTTGAGCATCTATTGCTTTACGTTGGTCACCTTTAAATTTTTTTATATTGTTTAGCGCTTCTCTTGCTTTTGTTTCATCTAATTTTCCTGTAGCCGGATCTACCATTCCTCTTTCTTTCATAAAAGGGTTTAACTGATCGCTACTCATTAATATAGCAGACAATTCTTTTGAGGTAAGATTTATACCTAATTTTTCAGCCTCTTTATAAAAAACTTCCTCGGCTACAATTTGGTTCCATACCTGCTCTCTTATTCTTAGAACAGCAGCACCTGTAGGTTGTTGTCCGGTTTGTGCAGCTTGGTTATTTTCTTCTTGTGTAACTCTTTTATTAAATTCATTTAATTCAATAGCTCTGCCGTTTACCTTACCTACATTTGTTGTGTTTCCACCAAACAAGCTTGTATTGCTTCCGGGCTTTGAATCCATTAAAATAAATCCAATTAGACTTATTGCAATTACTATAATTATAATAGCTGCGCCTTTTTCCCTTATACTCTGAATAATCTGCATTTCTTTTAATATTAATTTTGGAGGGCAAAAATAGGGGAATTAAAACCTATTAACAAATTGTGGATAATTGAGTTAAAATTGCTCTGGTATTGATTTTTATACTTGCAGTTTAAGAAGATTATTTTTGGTGAAAGTCTTTGAAATGATAAATTATAAAACAGTTTAAAAGTGCCTTTTTGAGGGTTATCCACATACTATGTTTACAAGGCTCATTTTTGGTGGACAAAGCCACTTTTCTTTTTTTTATTTTTGGGAGAGGGTGTGGGTAAATATGAACGTTTTTGAAGAACGCTTGTAAAATTTGATTTTACTTTCATTTTACAAGCATTCAACTAACAGAGAAAATTAAAAAATATGCTGTTTTATTTTCCACAGCATTTTTTATTAACAGATATGGGTAACAATTTATTAAAACGGGGTCGTTCATAGCTAAGTAGTTACTTTTATAACTATTACTACAATGTTTATTACTTGTTAATAGCTGTTCATAAAACAAACATTTTTCATTTACAATAATTTAGAAAAACGACTTTTACACTTATTAACAGTCCTAATAGTAATAAGTGATTATATAAATAATAAGTATTAATACATATTATGGTAGATATTAACACACAAATTGATTTTGAAAAGATTATTTCAAAAAAAGGTTTTTTGGATTTGGAGGTAGATCCGTCGCTTGATCTTTTTGAAGAAATTGAAAAACTGAAAAAAGAGAAAAATGCCATTGTGCTTGCTCACTATTATCAAGAGCCGGATATACAGGATGTGGCAGATTTTATAGGAGATAGTTTGGGCCTCGCCCAAAAAGCGCAAAGTACAGATGCAGACGTGATTGTGTTTGCCGGCGTTCATTTTATGGCGGAGACTGCTAAAATATTAAACCCACATAAAAAGGTTTTGTTGCCTGATTTAAATGCGGGTTGCTCTTTAAG
>JANXTN010000001.1 GCA_025352435.1 Ferruginibacter sp.
GGTGGTATTAAATAACCACTTCCATTTGTTGGTTGCGGCTCTGCATCTTGGTAAGCTATTTTCTTAGTTCCCTTCGGCACATAAAAATATTTTGTAGGATATTGTGCGTTGTCAAAATCATTGCTGCCATTTTGTAAAAACAAAATAACATTTGGCGTTCTTACTCTTACCCTGCCAAAACCTAAAGTACTTGTTACATTAAATGTTTGCCCCTGTACTACATTAAAAGTATAGTTTTTCATATACCATGTATTGCCGTTCAAACTTTCTGTAAAAGAATAATTATTTGTGGTATTTAAAGCATCGTTTACAAAAACGCTATCCTCGTTTGATATTTTTGCCTGGCTCTTGTCCCTTGTACCTATGTCTATAGAAACGGTGCCTGTAAATTGTGCTTTAAACTGTGCGCCTGCAAAATACCCAAACCGCCATGCGTTTATTGGAATGCTATCTACATAACCAACTTTATCATAATCAAAAACCATGTTTGATATATCATATTCAACAGGTGTTACAGCAATATCTTTTGTAAAGGTTTCTTCAACTTCCTGCTCTGTTAATTGATGTGCTGTTGTAGGCGCAGGTGCTTTACCAAAATACTGCTGTCCTGTGAATGCTGCTGTTTGAACTAACATTCTTTCATGGATACTGTAGAGATAATAATACAAACTATCATTGTTAGAAGATGTTCCTGTTCTCTCAGCCATTAATTTCATAAAATGAACGTATGCTTTCACATCGTTTAACCGCTTCCACTCAGGGCTGTTTAACTCAACTAAATCGGTAGCTTCTTTTAAGTCTTTCAGGCTAAAGTTTACGTCTGCACTTCGTTGGTAATTTAACGACCACCTATCATACATTCTTTTCATTGGCTGCCATCCTGCACCGAAACAATCCTTTAGATACTTTTCAAATAATGTATTTATATTCTTACCTAAATCCCATTCTAACTGCCCTGCTAACCACCATGAATGACCCATTGGACCTCCCGCATCTGTGGTTTCTATATTCATTCCTATAACCTTATTTTCTTTCCAGAAAGAAAGTTTTTTAGGCATCTCATAAATGTTGAACTGTGGCAATCCCAAACTCCATTGAGTGATGTTCCAATAATCATAAATACCCATATTCCCCTCAATAGATTTTGCCCATGTCCTTACCATTTGTTTAGGTAAATAAGCTGTTTGAAAAGCATAAGGAATGATGATTGGGTACACATTTTTTCTCAAAGTAAACTTTGGTACAAGTGCGTTGTAAGGTCCATCACCATAGGCATAGGCAGTTACTTCTATATTGTTATTATTTTCATCATACATCTTAGCAACTTCATTTGTAAGCCACCACCATTTATCTGCATGGTTCCATTTATTAATTCCCTGAAAACTATCTGGCGGTAAAGGATCGTCAAAGCCACCTTTACCATCTTCTGGATCTGTACCTATTGAATTAAATGCAACAGCAGGGCTATACTGTGTTTTTGCCCATGCTTTGTACACAGCCATTGCGCTGTCATTTTCTATCTTTAATCTTCCTAATCTTTTGCCCTGTTCGCTATTAAACCAATGTAGGTTTGAATCTAAAACTGCTCTGTTAGACTGATAGAAGATATCACCTGAATGTCCTACATCGTAAAAATCAGCGTTGAATCTGTTCCTACGTTTCCATGTGTACCAATTATGTCTATAGTTATAGTTCGGGTCTATTGATAATGGTGTTGCCAATCCTCCCGTTCCTGCAAATATTCTATTCCTAAATGTTGGTTCTTTCCATTCGCCAATTATGTTTACGGGATTTAAAACCGTTGGCTTATACAACCAATTTTCCCCTGCACCATACCACCGAATGCCTAACAGATCGAGGTAAGTGTACACTGCATTTTCTAAACTTTGCTTTGTGCTGTATTTTAAAACAACGTTTGTTTTATTTGCAGAGATGTAAAAGGCTTGTCCGGTTCGGTCTGCTAAAGGTTCTTTTTGAATAGTAATTATTCTGCCATCCTCATAACCTTTTAAAACATCTCTTAAATCTTTTACAGCTTCATTTTCAATATCCGTATTTATTTTAAAAGGTATTAATTCAACAACGGGCAATGGGTGATTTATTACCGTATCAATCGGATCAATTATAGTATCTAGTACCATGACTGTATCAATCTGTTTTGGTATAATTGTGACTTGCGGGGGAGTAGTAATCACACCTGCCACGTAACCAATTAGACTTAATAGTATAAATATGTTCACAATTAATTTCATTTTATTAAAATGTTCACTTCCTCGTTTGTGTAGCCACGCAACGTGCGCTCCGATTTCCTCCGCTAATAAAAGTTCAACGAAGATCCTCAGACCAACCTAGCCCTGATGGGCAGTAGTTATGAACAAATAAATTTCAAAATATAACGCAGCGTACGTGCATAACTACTACCAACAGCAGGACACAAATGCAAAGAAATATACTGAAGCTCATGCGCAAGTTGCAGATAATCTACTTAAATATATCATTAAACACACCCGCTAAATGAACGCCGCCTTTTACCAGTTGGTCGTTCATGGGAGTAATGAATTTAAAATTGTAGGCGTAGTCTAATCGCTGGTCGGGCTTTACATCTGCGTATATTTTTTCGGTAATGCCGTAGGTATCATAGATCCATTCTACCAGCGTTTGTTTTTGCCATGCTTTTCTTTGAGCGAAAGTGGTGTGGTTTATGGCGGCTGCATATTCTGTGTAACTCAGTTGCTGAAAATCTATGAGCTTGCTATCCCATACAGAATGCAGGTTTGAATCGTCGCTAAACCATCTTACCTTAACGGCATTACCACCACGATCATCGGGCCGGCCGAGGTGCATGGGCTGGTGTATATCGCCTATAATATGTATGAGCAGGCGCACATACAACTGCTTAGTTTCGTGAGATAAAAGCCTGTTGGTTTTAAATTCTTTTATGAGGAAGTTGATCTTTGTAAATGCATCAGTTGCAGTATCTGCAGTAAGGAAACGTTGCACATCATCAAAAGACAAACCGCTTTGTAGGTTTACATAATGCCAGGTAGATAAATAATTATATGCAGGATCACTCTTAATAAAGTCAGGCCAGTTACTTGCCATGGCAATGCTTTCAAAACCGAGTATTTTACCAAGTTCTGTTTTGGCTTTTTTGGTTAGATAACTATCGGCTATTTGCCCCACGATGCGGTGGCCCGTTACGCCCCAGGCATTGCCTGCAAACGGCATATACACAAACAAACACAATACTAAAAGCTTTTGAAAACGGTTCATATTTCTCTAATTTTTAGAGGGCAAATGTATGCTAATAATGTAGACAGCTACTGCATTAAACTATTTCGTAACCTATGGGTTTAAAGGAATAATTGTTACTCATTTCTGCAGAGCAGGCCGTTATACCAATGAGCAGATCCATCTGCGCTTCTATAATAATATGATCGCCCGCTTTGCTTTTTGGCGGCAGCACATCTATCTTTCCGGTATCGCCATTTACGGTTACATGCATAAAAATATTAAAACAGATGGGGATGGCATCGGGCTCTATGCCATAAGGCGCTAATGCTTCTGCA
The DNA here is from genome assembly GCA_025352435.1 of Ferruginibacter sp. Lineage (GTDB taxonomy): Bacteria > Bacteroidota > Bacteroidia > Chitinophagales > Chitinophagaceae > Ferruginibacter. Next base: position 3,570 of record JANXTN010000001.1, read on the forward strand.
AGGTTGCCAAGGCAGCCACGGTGTGGCGTTGTATGCCCGTAGATAATTCTAAAAGTATCTGCACTGCAGGGCGTGAGTAAAAAGTCGTGCCTGCCCACAGTGTCTTCATTTATGGTAAACATTACATTGCTTCTGTTGGAATAAAACGGATGTCCCTTGGTAAGAAATATCGTTTCAGCATAATCCATCGTTCTGCCGCTGGATAAATATTCCTTCTTATCATCCATATTAAAACAGACAAAGTCAGAAACCTGTTCCCCCTGTATATCTGTAACTTTTAATTGCTCGCCTTTCTTTAAAATAAAAGCAGTGCCTGTGCGTGGCGCTATAATTTGCATATTACTCTTGGTTAATTGATAGTGGACATTGCCATTGTTTATCGTAGCTCTTACCGCTGTATTGGTACACTTCAGATTCTTCTCCAAAGTCTGTAAGCATAGGGTTTATTGATCCTGCAAGTGCAACATCTCTTTTACGTACAATGGTCTGCATTTTTCCATAGCGGGCATCTCTTTTAAGATATTCAAATTGTGCATGCGGGTTAAATACCAGTGTTGGATATTTAAAACTGCGTGCAGGTCTGCTGCTTGCCGGGTTGAGGCCTATGATAAAATACGCCTCTTCCATTAAACTGAAGCTATACTTGTTGTCTTCAGGGTTTGCTGCCACCCGTTTGTCGTGCACATACTGCAGTTCATCCATTTGTTTTAGAGCAGTCAATCGCTTCCACAAAAGTGCGTCAAACAATTCTTCGTTAATTATTCCGGGCTCTTTAAATATCACAGCTGCGCTGTAGAAACCATTTCCGCTATTGCGGTAGTATTGGGTGAAATCATATATGAAGTTGAGTATTGCTTTATCATATTTTGGGCAGGCCATATGATCTGCCACAAATACTCTTATGTTCTCCTTTGCCACAGCATCTTTTGCAGCTACGCAGGGGAAGGCCTTGTTATTTATAAAGTCGTAATATTCGTTCAAAACATCATCATTGCAATGCATAAAGTCTGAGATAGTGAGGTTGCTATAAAACAAATACGATGCCCCAGAAAGTATGCAAACTTAGCAGCGCTGTTTTATAATTGCGTTGCTGCATCCAGCTTTTTCAGCAGCCTGTAATGTGCTTTTGCCTTGCGCATATATAGCAAGCCTTGCATAAAGTTCCACCTTTTAAAACCATGTGTATTGTTATAGGCGGAAATTTTGTAGAGGACTTTCCAGTGCTGCAAAAAGATAGCATATGCCTGAAACAAAGTATGGCCATTGCCATAAGCATGATGGGGTTCTGCTCCGCAGCCATTGTATTCGAGTATGGTAAAATCCTTCCCGTTCTTGAGGCTTTCTACAGAGGCACATTTAATATCGTATCTGCCGTAGTAAAAGTGTTTTGTGTAATTGCTCAGGTCATCAAATACTTTTGTGAGGCGTTCGTCTTTTTCATGGGCCAAGCTCACTAATCGCCCGCCACGGCTCAGGTTCAGCGCATAAGACAATATGTATATTTCCCCGGCGGGTAAAATCCTTTGTAAATTATCTGCATGCTTGGCTTTCATTTCGTCTATGCGAAGGCGCACCCGCTCATAGTTCGTTATCAGTTCTAACAGGGTTGATTTTCCATTCCCAACAACCTGCAACAATTCCTTCTTTATAAAACCTGTGATGGTTCCCTTCTGCTCATTGGGAAAGCGATAATAAAACACGCTTACTTCCAGCGGAAACACAGCAAGCTCCTGAATAATATAATCTACAGGCAGCAGTGCATGGTATTTTGCAAGTGTTTCAAAACTGTCTATGCGCCTGAACATAAAGCCCATCATACCTGCATCTGGCTTCACTGCAAATGGGTAGGTGAAGTCGTGTTGCTGCAATAAGTTTTGTACATCTTCAAGCGGTATGTAAGGAAAAACAACAATACTTTTTGGGTACGAACCCGGCGGCAGTTGTTTGTACATCTCACTTTTTGTCTCCCCTTCAAAGCCGCCGAATGTGAGTGTAGGATTAGATGGCGTGAAGAACCAAGGCGATCCTGACCTTAAACAATACCAGCCCC
>JANXTN010000010.1 GCA_025352435.1 Ferruginibacter sp.
CTCCACCCTTTCCCATCACAATTACTTTGGAGTTTGTACTGAGTGCAAGCTCTTTCATTGCTTTTATTTGTTCGTATTGCAACTGTTGATCTGTAAGCCCTGTATTAATTATTCTTTGATAGTCTGCAATACCCTGTGCCTCCACTCTTTTTCTTTCGGCTTCCTGCTTTTCTTTTAGCAAAACAAATTCCATTTTTTTAGCGTCTTGTTCTGCATTTATTTTAGATTCTATGGAAGCTTTTACAGAATTAGGCAAAGTAATATTTCTAACCAATAACTGCTCTAACATAAGCCCTCGGTTTTTAAAATCTGCTTCAATAGTTTTATAAATGCGCTGCTGAAACTCGTCTCTCTTTATGCCAAAAAGATCTACAGCCTGATAATAAACTGCATTATCCCTAATTTTTGTACGGGTAATGGGACGCACAATTTTATCTCTGTAATCGTTACCTGTTTCTCTTAATAATTTGGGTGCATCCGGAGATACCACTCTGTACAAAACCGTCAAATCAATAGTAACTTCCAAGCCATCGCTGGTAAGTACTCTTATAGCATCATCACCTTCTTTTGTGCCTTCATCGTGCACGCCACTCATGGTGTAATTCTGGGTTTTTACATCAAGCTTTTCTATGTTCAATAATGGATTAATAAAATGTAACCCACTCCCCAATACTTCGTTTTGAATGTTACCGAAAAGAATTTTTACCCCTATAAATCCTGCATCTATCTGTACAAAGCAGGAGCTGATAACACCGAGTACAATAAATAAAAAACCCACCCAGCGACCTCCTGCTTTGAATTTTGTAAAACGTTCATCGTGGGTTAAAAATGCAACTGAGGCAATAAGAATGAGTACGCCTAAAATGATGAGAAACATGGTAGTTAGTTTTTTGTAATTTATGTACTGATAAAGTTAGACAAGAAAAAACAAGTACCCATGTAATCAATGAGAATAACTATTTGATTTTGGAAATAAAATACGGGTATTCCTCTGTGTGGTTATTTGTTATGTATTGAACGATATATCTTTCGTCTTCTTTATCAAAAGTTATGTACCAAGTGGTGTTTCTATTTACTTTATAACTGCAGTAGAATTTGCCAAATTTTTGGTTACTAGTTTCTTTACAAGGAAGTGTTGGAACGGTGTAGATAAAATCATAAATGTTATCTACATAACTAAAAGAACTTTCTATAAAACCAAAATATTCTTTTGTGTAAAGAATATTTATAAGTTCATTTAGTCTATTTATTACTTCGGGGAGGAGAACTATTTTTTCCACATCTTTCTTATAAAGTCGTGAGAATTTTTTCGTGCTTCTTCTAAACTTACCCCTCTTTCCCAGTCTTCTTCAAATTTGGATTTTGTTTTTACACCTAATTGTTCCAACAAGGGCGCTACAAAATCTTTGTGCTTTTTTACATCAATAGTTAGGTGAGTAATTTCTCCCTTGGTATTTTTTTGTGTGGCTACTCCTGCAATGCGTGGCATAGAATATAATTTGTAATTGTAAGTTACAAATAATACAGTTTATCTAGTATGTGATTTTCAAAATCAAATAAGAATTTAGCATTTTTTTTGGGGCTTGCCTCGCTTCTATAAAAGTTGAAAAAAGATAAAATGCCCAAGGGCTGGGGGAGGATATCCTTTTTTTGTCCTGCCTTTGAGGCAAAAAAAGATAGGAACGTATAACCCCGACAACTGTTGAAAAATGTTCCACTGCCTAAAGCCCCAAATTATTTATTGCAAAAAAAATCCGCAGAAAAAATCTGCGGATCGTGTAGAATTATTTTAAATTAATTGTTCAACATCAACGGCATTACCAACATCAACAATTCTTCGTTTTCGCCCTGCTCATTTGGTTTAATAATACCCGCTTTTGTGGCGGTACTTAGCTCCATATTTATTTCTGACGTGTCTGCACCATTTAGCATTTCTATTAAAAATTTTGCATTAAATGCTATTTGCAGATCTTCACCATCGTACGTACAAGCCATGCGCTCGTTGCCTTCAAAACTAAAATCTACATCCTGGCTTGCAAGCTGCAATTCGTTGCCGCTAATGGTGAGTGCAACCTGATTTGTACTTTTATTACTGAACACACTCACCCTACGAAGTGCGCTTTGAAAATCGTTGCGGCTCACATTCATTTTATAGGGATTGTCCACAGGGATTACGACTTTATAATCAGGGAAGCGTGCGTCTATCAGCCGACACACCAATTCTGTACCGCCATGTTTTACAAAAAGATGGTTGCTGTTGTAAGAAAGTGTAAGCTCATCTTCATTATCGGGCAAGGCACTCTTTAAAAGGTTCAATGGTTTTTTTGGTACGATGAAAGTATCTTTTTGCGGGCAGGTCACGTCTGTACGTGTGTACTTTACAAGCCGGTGCGCATCTGTAGCCACGAAGCTG
>JANXTN010000028.1 GCA_025352435.1 Ferruginibacter sp.
AAGAAATCTCTCCGGCCTATCCACAGATAATATTAAAAAGCTTTACGAGGAACTGGAGTTAAACAATTTTTCTTCAGCCAAATTGCACAGCCCGAAGTGGCACATTAAAGCCAAAGGGATACAGGAGCTGGCAATACTCGAGCAAAAAAAATATGTAAAGGAAATTTTTAAACTTACCAATGATACTAACGAACTTGTACGTAACGAAGCGCAGTGTGCATTGGTAAATATTTACGGCTACTTTGGCTTACGTTTTTTAAATGTAACAAAATACCCTCTTAGCTGCTGGCAACAGATTCAGCTTCTAAATATTTTAAGAGATGCAAAGCCAAATAATATTGACGCACTTAAAAAGTGGTTGAAATCATCAAATGAGTCTGTCAGAGTATTTGCACTAAAGCTTGCAGCAAATTGTAACTGCTACGATATGTATGAAGATGTCCTGAATTGTTTGCAAAGTAATAGTTTGCATATAAGATCCGGTGCCTTGGCATATTTTATAAAGCTACCAAGGAAAAACACTGCAGCCCATTTAATAGCTCATTTTAATTTTGATAATAAGGCATACAAGCTTACCATTATAGATGTTCTGAAAGATATAGGTAACGAAAATGATATAAATTTTTTACTAAAGCAGCTGCATAATAATGATGATGATATAAAAATAGCAGCAGCAAAATCATTAGCCATACTGCATCCCTTGGGTGTTTCATTTTTGCTAACACATTTATTTGCTGATGAAGAACCGTGGAAAGTAATTTTTCGTTATATAGAAAACGAACGTGCTGCATGATGTGGAAAGACAACATAATTGAAATTTTCGGGTATGGCATATTTATCTACTCATTGCTCTTGCTATTTTTTTATTTCTTCATCGCAGTTTATTCTTTAGGTGGCATAAGAGCAAATCTGCGTAAAAACGGTGTTACTGATTTTAGAATTCTTGCTGCATCTACGCAACTGCCAGGCATAAGTATTTTAGCCCCAGCTTATAACGAGTCCGCAAATATTATTGAGAATGTAAGATCATTGCTGTCCTTACATTATAATGCTTTTGAAGTGATAATTATTAATGACGGCAGCAAAGACAATTCACTTCAAAAACTGATCAGGAGCTATGACCTTTATAAAACAACCGTCTTTATAAATGAAAAATTAGCTACAAAAAAAATAAGAGGTATTTATAAAAGTAATAATCCTGTTTTTCACAAGCTCATTGTTGTTGATAAAGAAAATGGTGGCAAAGCCGATGCTTTAAATGTGGGTGTAAATGTTGCCCGCAATCAATACATTGTTTGTATAGATGTAGACTGCATTTTGGAGCAAGATGCATTGTTAAAAATGATAAAACCATTTTTGGAAGAGACGGTGGCACCTGTAATTGCGTCAGGCGGTGTTATACGCATTGCCAATGATTGTACCATAGAGAATGGCAAACTTGTAAAAATAAATTTACCCAAAAAGTTTTTGCCTAGAGTACAAACAATTGAATACATCCGTGCTTTTTTATTGGGCCGCATGGCTTGGAGTAGGTTGAACGGACTGCTGCTAATCTCCGGCGCCTTTGGCATTTTTGACAAAGATATAGTGATAAAATGCGGGGGCTATAATACAAAAACGGTGGGTGAGGATATGGAGTTGGTTGTAAGAATGAGGCGATATATGCTAGAAAATAAATTACCCTACACAATAACATTTATTCCTGATCCATTATGCTGGACTGAAGCACCCAGCAATTATAAAATTTTAGGAAGACAGAGAAACCGCTGGACGAGAGGCACAATAGAAACTTTGTGGTTGCACAAAAAAATGTTCTTCAATCCTACATACGGGTTGCTGGGAATGGTAAGTTACCCTTACTGGTTTTTCTTTGAGTTTCTTGCTCCTGTAATTGAGTTTATAGGATTTTGCATTTGTATAATTTTAGCTTGCTTTGGATTGTTACAATGGCATTCGTTTGTTTTATTGCTTCTTTGTATACTTTCTTTAGGATTTTTGTATTCTGTGTTTGCTATCCTTATAGAGGTATTAACTTTTAACCAATACAAGGGTAAAATAGATATTTTAAAACTGGTATTTACTGCATTTTTAGAACCATTTATTTTTCATCCTGTTGTTGTTTGGTCGGCAATAAAAGGCAACATCGATTATATTAGAAAAAGACATAGCTGGGGTGACATGACCAGGGTGGGCTTGGGCTCAACACCGCCTGTAGGTGAATTAATAAGCGAACCGCTGCCGGAAATAGCTTTCATACCTGAAGAGATAATAAATAAAACCCCAGAAAAAAAACCAACAAAGTTTTTACAAAGTATAAAAGAAGCGGCGGTTTACAGCGTTGTGTTGGTAGTTTTAATGTTGATCGTCAATATTTATGAGTTCATCAGAGAGGCACAACAATTTGGCACACAAAAAATGTTTTTTAAAGCAGTAATATATGGGCTTATAAATGATATTTCTTTTTTACTGAACATAGCTGCCGTTCCTGTAATCATCTTCATTCTGCTGTTTCAATTAAGTAAAAAAACAGCACGTTTTTTCTTTATTGCATTTTCAACAATATTAATTTTATTACATGCGACGCTCGTAGAATATTTTTTAAAAGCACTTGTGCCCCTGGGGGCTGATCTTTTTAGTTATTCAATAGCAGATATAAAACAAACTGTTGGCGCAGCGGGGGTTTCTCTTACATTTCTTTGCAGTATTGTTTTAATGTTGTGTATTGTTATTGCAACGTTTGTCACGGTCCCTAAAAAAATTCAGCTGAGTGCAACGCTCTCTTATTTCATGCTGTTGATGTTTGGTTTATCAGCAGCTTTTTCCCTTTCATCTGTTGCAAGTAAATATAAACCTGGGCAGGAATTAAGTAATAACATTGCGCTTAATAAATCATACTTTTTTATCAACAGTTCCTACAGTTATTTTTTTCCTGTTTATGAAAAAATGGATTCAAAGAATAAGACATTAGCATTAACTAACGGCTTTAAATATATTGACGAAACTCGTTATCCTTTTTTACATACTGTAGACGTGAATGTTGATGCGATATCTCCATTCTTTAACAAACAAACAGCACCTCCAAATATTGTGTTTATTGTTGTAGAAGGATTGGGTCGTGCATTTTCGAATAAAGATGCTTACCTCGGCAGCTTTACTCCATTTCTCGATTCGCTTTCAGAAAAAAGTCTTTACTGGAGTAATTTTTTGAGTGCAGGCGGAAGAACATTTGCGATGCTGCCCTCCATTTTCGGCTCACTTCCTTATGGCAAAAATGGGTTTACAGAATTGGGCGAACGCATGCCAAAACACGTATCACTGCTAAGTGTACTAAAACAAAATGGGTATAGCTCTAATTTTTTCTATGGCGGCAATTCATCTTTCGACAATATGGATAAATATCTGAACATGAGTGGAGCCAACATTTATGACGAGAAAACATTTTCGACAAGCTATCATAAAATGCCGTCAGAAAATGGATTTAGCTGGGGGTATGGCGATGCCGAAGTATTTGGTAAATGCAATGAAATTAGTGGCAAACAAAAATCGCCTACATGTAATATAATCATGACTTTATCTACCCATAATCCATTTTTAATAAATGAGCAGGATAAATATAACGAGCTTTTTGAGACACAAATGCAAACACTACATTTTAAGGATGAACAAAAAATTGAACATCGTCAGTATAAAAATCAATATGCTAGTATTTTATATGCTGATAATTCTATCAGGGATTTTATGAAGAATTATTCCCTGCATTCTGATTTCAACAATACAATTTTTATAATTACCGGCGATCATTGTATGCCGGAAATTCCAATGGGAACTAAATTAGATCGCTATCATGTCCCATTAATTATTTATTCACCATTATTGAAACGTCCGCAAACATTTAGCGCCATGTCTTCCCATTTAGATATTACTCCAAGCTTATTAGCATTCTTATCACATGGGTATAATTTAAAAACCCCCACTCTTGCAACATGGATGGGGCAAGGCCTTGATACAACATCATCTTTTAGAAATACACAGGCATACCCATTAATACAAACTAAAAATGACCTGGTAGATTATATAATGGATGAGTACATGCTGAATGGAAACGATCTATATAAAATAACAAATAAAATGGGTCTTGAACCTGTGGATGATGCTAAGAGAAAAGCTAAGCTACAAGATGCTTTTGCAAGATTTAGACAAAAAAACAATACGATATCATCAGATGCATCTATGGTGCCGGATAGTTTATTAAGAAATAATTAAAACCTATGGCTTAAGCCCGCAGAAATATTTAATTGATTTCCTTTTATTAATGGCCTGAATTCCTGGTTAATCAAACCTGCACCTATCGACATTACATTCCATTTTAAAAATGTATGGTTAAAATCGAAAGAGATTCTCTTTGAGCGTAGCTTGTTTTGTTTTGTACTGAATTGGATATTTTGATTTGTTTCGTCAGGAGAAATTCCGGAACCTACTGTAACACCTATATAATCATCTGCACTTTTAAAATAATAACGGGTAGATAAAATATAAGATTGTGAAACATTATATGCTGATGGAGTTAAATATGTTCTCGCTCCAAATAAAAAATTCTTATAGTATTTACCAACATAAAGTGTATATATGTTAGTGGCACTTTCAAAATATAAATACCTGATGCCCACTTCAGCTTCAAAACTTTTGGGCATGTTTGCATACAAGGATGCACCTGCCCTGTATTTTGGGAATATACCAACATTATCAGAATACCCTACACTTACATAGCTATAGAAAGTTTTACTGATCCGCGGGTATGCATCTAATTCTACTTGCATGCCGTTTTTACCAAAGCGATTTGCATAGTTTAATCTAGTTGTTACGGAGCCTAATTTAGTTTGGCGGGTATATGCTAAAGCTGCCAAGTTCCATGCCTTATCAAACTGTTTATCAAAAGATGAATTTTCATAACTCAGGCTTATTTTATTTATTGCAGTGGCGTCTTTAAGTCTTGAAGCCAATGACAATCCAGCTGTATTTCGATTGTTGACTTTTAAAAGCGTGGTAACAACTTTACTCGCTTCCGAATAATTTTTGGCTGCATTTAAAATCTTTGCTTTTCGTAATAAAAGCGGTTCAGATGCAGGATATACTTCAAGTGCATTATTACAAATTATTAAAGCTTTTGGGTAATGATCGTTCCAATATTCCAGGTCGGCATATGCAACGCTTGCATCTTCACTGATGGGTAAGTTATTTAATACTTTTTCAAAATGAAACCTTGCACTATCGTATTGCTTATTCCAGGTATAAATCCTTCCTAAAAAAATTTCCACATCCGCATAAGTCGGAGAAATTTGTAAGGCCTGACGGGCATATTCTTTCGCTTTTTCATAATCCTTTTCTTCAAACGCTGCATGCCGGGCACTTTTAAATAGATCGTCTGAAGAGATAGGGTTTTGTGCAAATGAAAGGAAAGGGGAAAATAGAAAACAAAGTGTTGAAAGAAGTAGTTTTATCATAAAATGAAAACGTACGAAGATAAATAATATTTCACTGTTTACTAATAAACCTTGAGAAATAATCAACCGAAAAAGATTACTTTGTCGGAACTTTTTTAGTAGCTTGTTTAGAGTCGGTATATATTAATTAAGCATATTTTAACGTACTTCAGATTGTAAAAATTATAATCTTTTAAACAGTCGGATTTTTACTAGGAAAATATTTTTCACTTTTAATGTTAATGTCATGTGGTGGATCTACGCTTTACTATCAGCCTTATTTGCATCTCTTACAGCAATTTTTGCAAAGATTGGAATCACGGGTGTAAACTCAAACTTAGCTACAGCCATACGCACGATCATTATTTTGTTTGTTGCGTGGGGGATTGTGTTGGCTCGAGGTGAAGAAAAAG
>JANXTN010000177.1 GCA_025352435.1 Ferruginibacter sp.
GAAGCCACCACTGACTATCCCAAAACTTTTTGTCCATTACCTCCTGGATGTTAACTCCTGCAAATTCTAAGGCCGTATCATTTGTTTCAACAATCTTTCCCTCTAAATCTAAAAACCACATAAGCTGGTGCGTAGCATTAAAAATTCCTTTAAAACGTTTTTCCTTCAAAGCCAATATTTTTTCAAATCTGTTTTGTTCAGTTACATCATGTAGTGCTACAACTGCGCCATACACATTATTATTTTCATCTTTAATTTGGCTTCCACTGGTTTTTAAAATAAGCCTGTCTCCATCTTTTGTGATAATAGAAATTTGCTTTGTACTAACCTGTCCGTTATTTAATGCCTGGTGAAGCGGTGCCTGTTCTTTTGTAAGAGCAGTATTCCCCTCTACATTATATAAATCGTAGTGGCTTGGCCATTCATCTTCAGGCAATATTTGTAGAGGCTGCCCATACATATTTTGAATTGCTTTATTAAAAATAGTAAGTTTTCCTCCCGCATTGCATGCTACAATTCCCACATCAATACTGTTCAGTATCGTTTCTAACAATGCCTGCTTTTCCCTCATGGTTTGCTCTACATTTTTTATAGCAGAAATATCTGTTTGTGTTCCTGACATTAAAAGTGGCTTTCCATCTTCAGTACGACTTATTACCTTGCCTCTATCTAAGACCCACACATAGTGACCATCCTTGTGTTTAAGTCGGCACTCGCAGTCGTAAAAAGTATCGTTATTCTCAAAACATGCCAAAAGTTTTTCATCCGATTTTTTTAAATCTTCAGGGTGTACCAAACTTCTCCAGGTATTTAAATTAATTGGTTGCAATTCCTGCAATGTATAACCCGCAATGCCGGCCCATCTTTCATTGTACACAATTTCGCCCGTTTGTAGATTTAATTCCCATATACCTGCGTTTGTTCCATCAAGTACATTTGCAAGCCTTTCTTTTTCATTTTTTAAAGTTTGTTCAGTCTGTTTTATATCATTTATATTTTCAATTTGAGATATAAAATATTTAATACTTCCGTCAGTATTTAAAACTTTTGAAACGCTCAAATTTATCCAGATAATTTCTCCGTTTTTTGTGTAATAGCGTTTAGGCATTTTGTAAGAAGTGATCTCATCATTAATCAATTTTTGTAAATATTCCAGGTCTGATTCCAAATCATCTTCATGCGTAATATCCTGAAAATTACACAGCATTAATTCGCTGCTGCTATAGCCCAACAACTCACACAAACTTCTATTAACCCGCAACCACTCTCCCTTTACACCAACCAAAGCCATCCCTATAGATGCATATTCAAATGCTGAACTAAATTCCTTCTCGCTGGCTTTTGTAATGTCTAACAGTTCTTTTTCTTTTTGTCTGAGAAAATTGTGATAGGCAATTTTTTTTACCTGTTCCATATTTAAAAAAAACAGAAGAAGTATCAATACAATTAAAATTATAAACCCCGCATAATTGTATTTTTCTATATTTTTTTTTTGTTCCTCCAAAGAAAAACTTCTGTTTTCCAGGCTCTTTATAATATCTACGTAGAGTGCTTCTTCTTCATTGCCCAACTCTACAAATCCGGTATCTTCTTTCGTTTTATTTTTAAAAATTGAAGCAGTATCGGGAACATTTATAGCTATAAAATTCTCATCCATTTCCGCAAAACGCTGTGTGATTTTACTTTGGTATTTTTTAAAAAGAGATTCTTCTTTCTGATGAGAAAATATTTTTTGCAGAGATATCAAATGTTTTTCTGCATTGCTTTTAGCAGTGCTATAATTATAAAAATAATTTCTTTGTTTTTTTATCTCATACCCATGCCTTGCGTTCACCGCCGTTAAATAATAAACATGGCAATAGCTTAATTCATCTATAGTGCGTTCTACTTTTAATGTCTCTGCTGCTATTTTATTTTGTTTTACAACCTTGTAAAAATAAAATAATGAACCTGCCACAATAATTAGAAAAACGATAGATAAGGGCAGAAATACTTTTTGGCCCGGTTTTTTTAGAGACAAAATTTGGGGATTATTTTGTTTTTCAATGGTGGTTTTAGCTTTGTGATATGCTGTAATAAATTTAAAAATAAAAAGCTTAAATCTAAGGAAGATGTAATACTCCCAATTGACAGATTTAAAGTTTACAATATTGGTTTATTTTGGTATGGTAAAGAAGAAGTTACTGCCTTTATCGATTTCTGAATCTACCCAGATTAAACCGCCATGTTGTTCAACCGCCTTCTTACAAATAGCCAGTCCAATGCCATTGCCCGGGAAAGTTTCAGGCGTGTGCAACTTAGAAAACACAGCAAATATTTTCAGATAATGACAGGCTTCTATTCCTATTCCATTATCTGCTACACAAAATTCCCACGCTGATTTTTTCTCCGCAGCAGAAATTTCTATTATCGGAGCCACGTTTTTCCCGGTAAACTTTATTGCATTGCAAATCAAATTTTCCAACAATCTGTTTATAGATTTTTCATAAACGGGTAACACAGGAAGCTTTGTAATAATTTTTATTTGTGCTTTAGATTCTTTAATTTTTTTGGAAAAATTAATCTGCATTTCTTCTACCAGGGTTTCAAAATCCATTTCCTTTTTTCGGTCATCCATTCTTCCCATTTGCGACAGATCAAGCAAGCTGTTAAACATAGTATGCAGCTTTGCACCACCATCGATAGCAAAATCAATGTAAGTATTTGCCTTATCATTTAACTGGGGACCAAATCTTGTTTTAAGTAGGCCAAGGTACGAGGTTACCATTCTTAACGGTTCCTTTAAATCGTGCGCTGCCACAAAAGAAAACTGATCCACCTGCGTGTTTACGAGGCTGAGCTTTTCTTTTAGCTTCTTTATTTCCTGATCTTTTAATGAAATACTTTTTTCAAGTTCCTGCAGTTTTACTTTTAGTTTGGTTATTTTTTCCTTTTTAAAAACTTTTGATTTGGTCTTTACCAAAGAGAGATATTTAAATTTTTTTGCAGGCAGAGATTTGAGCATGTTACCGGAAAAGGTGGTTTGCTCATCAGGCTGGGGTGTAGCTAAGATCATAAGATATCGGGGTTGATTTTTTTAAAGAACGTTTTTCACGTTTACGAGCTATTAAAATTTTACCTGTAAGTAGCCCTGTCTTACAGCTAAGTTTCTATTATTTTTTACTTATATATTTTAGACTTTCCTTTTTTTAATAAAACTATTAGAATAAAACGGCTTATGTTTTTGGTAAAGTAAAATAAAAAGTTGTTCCTTCATCTTCTACCGAATCGAGCCATATTTTACCATTTAAATTTTCAATTATCTTTTTTGTTACTGTAAGTCCCATTCCAGTACCGGCGTAAATTTCCTTAGTATGCAAACGTTGAAAAATAATAAATATTTTATCGAAATACTCTTTATTTATACCAATACCATTGTCGCTTATTGAGAACTGCCAATGGGTTTCAGTTTCCACAGCAGCAATCTTTATAATACATGGCTTTCCTTCTTTACAATATTTTAAAGCATTGCCTATTAGGTTTTGAAAAATTTGTTTTACAGGTGATTTATAGGAGTAAATTGTAGGCAAATTATCTATATAAAAAATCGCCTGTTGTTCTTCAATTTTATTATTGTATAAAATTTTTACTTCTTCCACAACTTCATTTAGATCTATATACTCTTTTAAATCGTCTATCCTGCCAATTTTTGAATACTCCAATAAATCTAAAATTATC
>JANXTN010000086.1 GCA_025352435.1 Ferruginibacter sp.
GTTTTTCTCTGTGCCCCTCGCTTGCCTTGTTGCGGCAGAAACGGAGAATGTAAGCGCAGGAAATTTTTTCATCAAATATTTTGTGATAGATGTTTTTCCTGCTCCTGAAGGTGCTGTTATGATTAAGATTTTATTCATTAATTATTATTGAATATTGACATAAAATATTTTTATTTAGGTTATATTTTTTTCCAATAAAGAAGCAGCTTGGTCAACATCCCCGCCTAAATGACTTGGTCGGGCGGGGTTGTCTGTCACTCCCATCCGAGCAGTTTTCAGCCGGACGGGCACTTGTATGTTATACCAATATTCATCTTTAATTGTGCAACGGATTCTGTTAATACCGTCAAGTTTCAATTATTGCTTAACCTTCTCCTTTCCCTTCCCCTGCGGGGAAGATAGGGGGGAGTCTAACCAATTCTCACAATATCGGCTCCTAGAGCTCTAAGCCTTCCGTCAATGTCCTCATATCCTCTGTCTATTTGTTCTATGTTTTGGATGGTACTTTTGCCCAATGCACTTAATGCAGCAATTAATAAAGCAACACCTGCACGTATATCAGGACTGCTCATTGTTATACCACGCAATTGTTTTTCTCTCTCCAAACCAATAACAACAGCACGGTGCGGATCGCACAAAATAATTTGTGCGCCCATTTCTATTAATTTATCGGTGAAAAACAACCGGCTTTCAAACATTTTTTGATGTATGAGCACACTGCCATGCGCCTGTATTGCAGTCACTAAAACAATACTCAGCAAGTCAGGCGTAAATCCAGGCCATGGATTGTCGTAAATTGTCATTATACCCCCATCTAAAAATTTATTTATCTCATATTTATCCTGGGCAGGAACATGGATATCGTTACCTACAATATTTATTTGAATACCAAGCTGCCTAAACTTTTCAGGTATAATTCCAAGCTCAGCTACTGCCGCATTTTTAATTGTGATATCGCCTTGCGTCATGGCAGCAAGACCAATAAAACTGCCTATCTCAATCATATCCGGCAACATGGTATGAGTAGTTCCGTTAAGTTTTTCTACGCCGGTTATTACAAGCATGTTACTTCCTATGCCCTGTATACTTGCTCCCATGCGGATAAGCATTTTGCAAAGCTGTTGTATGTATGGCTCACAAGCTGCATTGTAAATAGTAGTCTTTCCTTTCGCAAGAACTGCGGCCATTAAAATATTAGCTGTACCAGTTACACTCGGTTCATCCAGCAGCATGTAACATCCAACAAGTTCATGAGCATGCAATGCAAAAAAACCTGTATCACTGTTGTAAGAAAATTCTGCGCCCAGTTTTTCAAAGCCAATAATATGTGTATCTAATCTTCTTCGTCCTATTTTATCGCCCCCGGGCTTGGGCAAATAAGCTTTCTTAAACCTCGCAAGCAGCGGTCCCGCAAGCATCACAGAACCTCTCAGTCTTCCACTTTTTTTAAAATATGCTTCACTTTGTAAATATTCTACATCCACATCATCAGCCTGAAATCGATAACTATTTGCACCGGTTTGTACAGTCTTTACATTCATTTCCTTTAATAATTCTATTAAAAGATTTACATCAATAATGTTTGGAACGTTGTTTATTTCTACAGCCGCTTCAGTAAGCAGCACAGCACTTAAAATTTGCAGCGCTTCATTTTTGGCACCCTGTGGTGTAATTTCTCCCTGTAGTTTGTTACCTCCTCTAACTTCAAAAACGGCCATTGAAAAAAAGTTTTTTTGTAATAATTTTTTACCCCCAACTTTCGTAAAAATAAGGTATAAAAAAACCGGCAGAGAAATGCTGCCGGCAGTATATTTATTTTTTCTAAATTAAAATCTCTTTTTAAAATTTCGGTTGTTGTTGGCCCGCGGGTCTCTTCCACCATTGTTATCTCTATTGCCATTACCCTGGCCGGCCTGAACATTATTTCTGTTATTATTGCCAGAACCATTGTTTCTGTTGTTATTATTGGGTCTTCCATCACGACCACCAAAATTTTTACGATATTGGTTTCTTCCTGCAGGATATTCATCTCTTTCAATACGCGGCGCCTGGTGCTTTACAAAAGGGCGACTGTTAAATGCAAGCTCACCTTCAGTCATATCGCTCAGCTCATTTTGTATGCTGTCATCATGAACCAATTCCTTATGCCAGTTACTATAAGTTAATTTCATATAGTACGCAATGGCATTTGCAAAGCCCTGCTTCTTGTCAGGATTATCTTCTTTTAATGCTTTGTCTATTACTACCTCAATGTTTTTTCCCAAATGATTAAACTTTGGATATTTCTTTGGGTAGGGAAGCACTTCCGGTTTGGCCTTTAAAGTTTCTCTGGTAGGAATTGGATAAGGGCTCTCCACATCCAAGGTAAAATCGCTTATTAAGAAAAGATGATCCCATAATTTGTGACGAAAATCCTCCACATTTTTTAGATGAGGATTAAGAAAACCCATCAATTCT
Source organism: Ferruginibacter sp. (assembly GCA_025352435.1). Lineage (GTDB taxonomy): Bacteria > Bacteroidota > Bacteroidia > Chitinophagales > Chitinophagaceae > Ferruginibacter. The sequence goes on from JANXTN010000086.1 coordinate 2,458, forward strand.
ATAACTGCATAAGCATTTTTTTGACGCTCCTGTTTGTCCTCCAGCGTAAGTAGGTATTCTATCATTTTTTGAATATGCCTTCCGTATTCCCTCATTATAAGGTGGTTACGGGTGGTATTATATTCCATATTGTCCACGTTCATCATATAAGCAAATATAGGCTTTTTAATGGGTTAAAAAACCCTGCTTTAGGTTCAAAAGATTTTAGTTTTTAAAAAGATTTAAACTGAAAATATTTCTACACTTCTTTCATCAGACAGAAAAATAAGTTTCGATGAGTCTGTCAAAAAGCTCCGGTCAATTTTGAATTAAGGAAATATTTTTTATGAATGTGCCAACTTTAAAAATTATTTGGCTGATAAATTAGAGAACTATACTTTTGTGATAGACTAAAAGATGAAAACAAAAAATCAAAATATTTTTATGATGCATTGCATGTGTATGTGTAGCAACACTACAGGGCTTTTGCATTGTATATAATATCTGAAATATACATTTACAATTTTAAAAGCCTTGCCCTAAAAAAGCAGGGCTTTTTATTTTATCAATAACAACATTATAAACAATTAAAACTAAAACAATGAGCAATTACAAATTTGAAACATTACAACTTCATGCAGGCCAGGATTTAGATTCCGCAACCAGATCAAGGGCTGTACCCATTTACCAAACTACTTCTTATGTATTTAATGATACTGCCCATGCTGCAAGTTTGTTTGGGTTAAAGGAATTCGGAAATATATACACCCGTTTGATGAATCCGACAACAGACGTTTTTGAAAAAAGAATCGCAGCATTAGAAGGCGGCGTTGCTGCATTGGCAACCGGTTCAGGGCAGGCTGCGCAATTTATTGCACTCAATAATATTCTCGGCATCGGAGATAATTTTGTATCTACTTCTTTTTTATATGGCGGTACGTTCAATCAGTTTAAAGTACAGTTTAAAAGATTAGGCGTAGAAGCCCGCTTTGCAGATGGCGATTCTCCGGAGGCTTTTGAAAAATTGATTGATGAAAAAACAAAAGCTATTTATCTGGAAACAATCGGCAATCCTGAATTGAATATCCCTGATTTTGAAGCGATAGCTGCGGTTGCAAAAAAACATAATATTCCCGTAATTGTAGATAACACATTTGGTGCAGGTGGATTTTTATTTAAGCCTTTGCAGCACGGTGCAAATATCGTTGTAGAATCTACTACAAAGTGGATTGGTGGGCACGGTACAAGTATTGGTGGTGTTATTGTAGATGGTGGATCTTATGATTGGGGCAATGGAAAATTTCCGCAATTTAGTGAGCCAAGCGAAGGTTACCACGGTTTAAAATTCTCTGAAGTTTTTGGAGTAAACAATCCACTTGGGTTACCAAATATTGCATTTATTATTCGTGCAAGAGTTGAAGGCTTAAGAGACTTTGGATCAAGCCAAAGTCCATTCAACTCATTCCTTTTATTACAGGGATTGGAAACACTTTCATTAAGAATGGAAAGGGCTAACAGCAATGGCCAAAAGCTTGCCGAATACCTGGCGCAACATCCTTTAGTAGAGCAGGTAAATTATGCAGGTTTACCGTCGAGCAAATATTATGCACTTGCGCAAAAATATTTAAAGAACGGTGTAGGGGGCATGTTGAGCATTGAAATTAAAGGTGGTAAAGATGCTGCTGCTAAATTTATAAACGCACTGCAATTAATAAGTCATGTTGCAAATGTTGGCGATTCCAAAACTCTCGCAATTCATCCTGCCTCTACTACACATGAGCAGCTAAGCGAAGAAGAGCAAGAGCGCAGTGGTGTTACACCTGGCATGGTTCGTATATCGACCGGTACCGAACATATCGATGATATTATTGCAGATATTTCACAAGCACTTGAAGCAAGTAAGTAAAAATTATTGCTTTAATTTAAATTATAAAAAAATATGTCAGTCGTAAAATTTGCTATAAAAGGCGAAAGTAAAACAGCCACAAAGTTTGAGGCAAAAGCTAGAAGCTTTTCCTTTATAATAGATGAGCCCGGTGCTTTGGGAGGAACAAATGAAGCACCCAACCCCGTCGAATATTTATTAGGAAGTTTAGCAGGATGTTTAAATATTGTGTTGCATTTAGAAGCAAAGGAACATAACACAGTGATCAAGAATTTAAAAATTGATATTGAAGGAGACCTAGACCCGGCAAAATTCATTGGGCTTCCAGGTTTTAACCGCTCAGGTTTTCAGCATATAAATATTAATATAAATTTAGAGGCTGATGCAACAGAAGAAACAATAAATAATATTATAAACAAAGCAAAAGCTAGATGCCCCATTAGTGATAATATCTCCGGTGTTACGCAAATTAATTACACAGTTTCAAATTTATTTGGGTAAGATTTATGGAAGATAAAATAGAACAGCACACTTTTGTTTTTAAAGATGTATTTGAGTTGGAATCCGGGCAAACATTATCCGGGGTTCAACTTGCTTACACTACAATGGGCGTGTTGAATGAAGAGAAATCAAATGTGTTTTGGGTGTTTCATGCGCTTACTGCTAACAGCAAGGTAGTTGAGTGGTGGTCGCAGTTAGTGGGTAAAAATAAAATTATTGATCCCGAAAAACATTTTATTATCTGTGTAAATATGCCGGGGAGTTGTTATGGTAGTTTCGGACCGATAAGTAATGATCCCGCTGTTCCTTCTTTGTTTCACAACTTTCCTTTTTTTACCACAAGAGATATGGCAAACGCCTATAAATTATTGAAAGATAATTTAGGCATAAAAAGAATTGCCATTGGTATGGGTGGAAGTATGGGTGGGCAGCAATTATTGGAATGGGCAATAATGGAACCGAAACTTTTTGACACAATAATTCCACTTGCAACAAATGCAAAACATTCTCCCTGGGGCATTGCGTTTAATGCGTCTCAAAGGATGGCTATTGAGCAAGATCCTACATGGAAAAACAACGAACCTTCCGCAGGTATGCAAGGAATGAAAGTTGCAAGAAGTATCGCCTTACTTTCCTACAGACACTATGAAACATATCAAAATAGCCAGACCGATAATGAAGATAAACTGAGCAATTACAAAAGTGAAAGTTATCAGCAATATCAGGGTGAAAAACTTGCAACAAGGTTTAATGCCTTCAGTTACTACTTTTTAAGTAAATCAATGGATGCGCACAACGTAGGCAGGAAGAGAGTTTCAGTCATAGATGCACTTAAAAAGATAACAGCAAAAACATTTGTAATTGGAATAACGACGGACATATTATTTCCAGTAGAAGAGCAGATTTTTCTTTTTGAAAATATTACAAATGCCAAGTTGGAATTGATAGAATCGCCTTACGGACATGATGGCTTTTTAACAGAAGGAGAAAAAATAAATGAACTGATTTTAAAATTTATTAACAGCAATTAATGCAACAACTAAATATTGGAATTTTTGGGTTTGGATGTGTAGGACAAGGCTTGTATTATGCTATAGAAAACAGTACAGGCTTTACAACAAGTATCAAAAAAATTGTTGTAAAAAATAAAAATAAAGAACGCTCCATTGATGCAGGTTACTTTTCGTTTGATAAAAATGATATTTTAAATGATGAAGAAATAAATGTAG
>JANXTN010000113.1 GCA_025352435.1 Ferruginibacter sp.
TTTTAAACATTTTATATTTTTTGCAGGTGGCTTTTTTCAAAGGTCAGATATTACAATACTTTGATAGTCCTTCTGTTTTTTATGCTCTAATTTTTTTAAATTCTGGAATTCTTTATTTAGCGAAAATTGATTTTTTTAGATTTCCCAAATCAGTTTTAATATTTATTATTATCATACTTTTTTCCTCATTATTTTTCAGTCTCAATAAATCACTCCAGATTATATTACTTCCTTTCACAGTGATTTCAGTTGCACATTTAAAGGGATTTACAAATAGAGCCGGAAAATATGGTGATTTTACCTTTGGTATTTATGCATTCTCCTTTCCGGTGCAACAAATATTAATTGCAATTAAATTAACACTAAATGACCCTGTAAAACTTTTTCTGTTTACCTTAATGATAGTCATACCTATGGCCATGCTGACATGGCATTTATTAGAGAAAAAAATGTTAGCTCTAAAGAATACCTTTATTTAGTTTCACCATTTATCCTGTTCACATACTTTCCAATCATATCAAACTCAATATTAACCTCATCGTTTACCTGTAAAGTGTGCATGTTGGTGTGCTCGTATGTGTAAGGAATTATTGCTACGGTAAAAGTATTTTCTGTAATATTAAAAATAGTTAAGCTAATCCCATTCAAGCAGACAGAACCCTTTTCAATAATAAGTGAGGCAAATTTTTTGTCAAAACTTATTTCATATTCCCAGCTACCATCTTTTGTGGTTGCTTCGTTACACTTTCCAACTGTATCTACATGGCCCTGAACGATATGGCCGTCAAGTCTTCCATCAAACCGAAGGCATCTTTCTAAATTTACTACCGTGCCTATTTTCCAACTTGAGAGATTTGTTTTTTTTAAAGTTTCTTCGATAGCAGTAACAGTATATTGACTTCCATTAGTGCTTTCTACAGTCAGACAAACCCCGCTGTGACTCAAACTTTGGTCAATTTTCAGTTCGTCGGTCAGTGGTGCAGTTACTGTAAACGTGATATTGCTGCCATTGCCTTGTACATTCTTTATTGTACCTAAATCTTCTATGATTCCTGTAAACATGCTGCAAAATTCGGTTTTTGTTGATAATATTTCTTTTTTTAAATAATTCTTTTATCTTCGCAATCCTAATTCATCAAAAGGGGGTATAACACAATGCTAATAATAGATTCTAAAGATTGCGAAAACATAGACAAAGCGCTTAAAAAGTATAAAAAGAAATTTGAAAAAAGTCGTACGCTTCTTCAATTAAGAGAGAGACAAGCTTTTATAAAGCCCTCAATCCGTCGTCGTACTGAAGTACTTAAAGCTGTATATAAGCAACAACTTTCCGAAGGTAAATTCGATTAAATCGTCTTTAATAATATTTAAAACTGATGACTAGTTATAAGTAACTTTGGTCATCGGTTTTTTTATGTCAATACCTCACAATATCCATCAGCAAAATTTCTTTGAATTTCTACAATTTCAAAAACGGTACAGTAAAAATACTCTGATTTCTTATAAAAACGACTTAAGTTCATTTTTCTCTTTTCTTCAAGATCAATATCCTGATACGGCAATTACTGAAATTAAACCCATTTATATACGTAGTTGGTTGGCAGAAATGAAGGAGAAGGAAATGTCGGCCCGTTCATTGAACAGAAAAATTTCCTCCCTTAGAAGTTTTTTTAAGTTTCTTTTAAAAAAAGAAATTGTAAAGTCAAATCCTGTTGGTACCATAATCTCACCTAAAATGCCCAAGCGGCTACCTGAGTTTGTAACAGAAGTCGATACGAACAAATTATTTAATTCAGTGTCATTTTCCGAAGGATTTAAAGGTCTCACAGAAAGGCTTCTTCTCGAAGTTTTGTATTTTACAGGGATAAGAAAGGCTGAGTTAATTGCACTTAAAGACTCAGATATTGATAAAATGAACAGCCACATAAAAGTTTGGGGCAAGGGTAATAAAGAAAGGATAATACCACTCAGTAATTTATTAATAAATGATTTGTTGCTTTATAATGCACAAAAGAAAGTATTAGGTTTAAACAATGAAACCAGACATCTATTCGTTACTGAAAGAGGAAAATCATTAGATCCAAAACAGGTGTATAATATTGTTAAAAAATACCTTTCGCAGGTTACTACAATTCAAAAAAAGAGTCCCCACATTATGCGCCACACTTTTGCTACACATTTAATGAACAATGGAGCTGAACTCAATGCAGTAAAGGAATTGTTAGGTCATGCAAGCCTGGCCGCTACTCAGGTTTACACACATAACAGTATTGAAAAATTGAAAGACGTGTATAGTAAAGCACACCCTAAAGCATA
>JANXTN010000139.1 GCA_025352435.1 Ferruginibacter sp.
TGGAAGCAATAGCATGAGAGGTTGGCCATTAAGAGGTATCGGTATTGGCGGGCAAAAATTAATTCCTTACAGTGCTGCTTCTAACATTTTTAACGACCGTACCGGAGATTTGCAACTTGAAACCAACATTGAGTTTAGGCATGATATTGCCCGCATTGTACCTGATTTGATCACACTTAAAGGTGCTGCTTTTATTGATATTGGCAATATCTGGAATTTAAGAGATTCCAAACCCGGAGGCGTCTCTGATCTCACAAAATTTGAGTTTAAAAATTTATATAAACAAATAGGGCTGTCTGCAGGTTACGGATTTAGATTTGACTTTTCTTACCTCATAGTAAGAACGGATTTTAGCTTTCGATTTAAACGACCTGAGAGCAGTGAAATAAACAACGGCTGGAAAGCTCCTCCTATTGGATTTAAAGATGCTTTTCCAAAAATATTTTCAAAAAACTACAGGCAATGGCGATATGAAAATTTTAATTTTACAATAGGAATTAATTATCCATTTTAAAATTTAAATACATTCATTTTAAAAATTTGAATTCTTTGCAAGATCGTTCATAAAAGCCTCCATTGTTTTTGCATCTTTTACATTAAGTTCACCAATTTTTGTTCTTCGAAGTTCGCTCAGATAAGCGCCACAACCCAATGCCTGCCCCATATCATGTGCAAGACTTCGAATGTATGTGCCTGTACCGCAAAGTACCCTAAAACTTACAATTGGAAGGGTCGTTTCTGTTATTTCGAATTCATTAATTGTAATAGTTCTTGCTTTTAATTCTACATCTTCTCCTCTTCTTGCAAGTTCATATAAGGCAACACCGTCTTTTTTTATGGCAGAATATATTGGTGGAAATTGCTGTATTTCTCCGATAAAATGATTGGCGGTATTTTTAATTTGATGTTCTGTTATGTGTTGAAAATCGGCAAAATTTTCTACTGAACTTTCTTTGTCGTAAGTAGGCGTGGTGGCGCCTAAATTAAATGTGCCGGAATATTCTTTTACCTGCGCCATGTACTCATTTATTTTCTTTGTGTACTTGCCTGTACATACTATTAAAAGCCCTGTAGCCAAAGGATCTAACGTACCTGCATGACCAACCTTCTTTATTTTTAGCGTACTTCTAATTTTTCTTACCACATCAAAAGACGTCCAGTGCAAAGGTTTATCAATTAAAATAACCTGTCCTTCCTCATAAATTCTTTTCGCCTCTTCACTAATATTTACTTGTGGTAAAACTTGCCTTGTTGGAATTTCTGCTCCTTTTGCCTGTTGTGCAAGGTGTTTTGCAAAATATGATCCTTTAGCCAATGTATTTTTTTGCAAAACTAAATAATATAAACTGTTATATAAAGTAAGAGGCTGCCTTTGGGAGACAGCCTCTTTTAGTAAGGAGAAATATATTTATTTTATTTTTTTATAATTTTTTTAGTTGCTAGCAATGTTCCGTTGATGCTTAGTTTTGCCACATACAATCCTGCATTCAAACTCCCTAAATTATTTATGGAAATTTTGTTAACTCCTTTGATAATGCTCGATTGCTTTACCGCAATAGCTTTACCACTTGCATCAACAATGGTTATCTGTGCCTGTCCAATTTGAGAAGCATTATAGCTTACATTTATACCTTCAGTAAATGGATTAGGAACAATTTCCATTATTACAGCTGCATCTATTTTTAATTTAACCGTCATTATTCTGCTGTAAGTAAATCTTCCATCATTGTCGTATTGCTTAAGGCGATAGTATACGATATTTTTATTTTCAAGGTCTACAGCTTTGTCTGTGTATGCATAACTCTTTTGTGTACCTGCCGCAAAACCATCTAACACAATGGCTATCATTTTAAAGGAATTTAAATCAAAAGATCTTTCTATCTCAAAACGATTGTTATTAGTTTCTTCAGATGTAACCCATGTAATAGCCACTGCATTATTTTCTACCGGGACTGCATTCAATGATAAATATTTTACGGGTAATGGGCCTGCCATTGCTGCCACAGGAATTGATGCTGTATCAGAACATCCATTTCTTTGCTCTGTTAAAATGAGGGTGTATGTACCTGCTCGGCTTATAACTGCATCTTTAGTATTACCTGAAAAAGTACCCGGACCACTCCAATTCCAGTTTAATCCGGTAGATCCACCAAACGGAGTCATTACATTACTCAGATTAACATCGCCGCCAACTAATGTTACCGTTGAGAGTGGATTATTTGGAGCCATTATACCTACTACATTTGCTGTAGCAACTGGTTGAAATTTATCCTGCAATACAGTAGTGCTGTCAGTTTTGGAAGGGCAACCTGCAACTATTGCGCTTGTTAAATAATATTTACCCGGCTTATCTACAACGACATTACTTCCATTTGTAGAAATTATTTCACCATTTGTTGTTGCCCATTGGTAAGATGCACCGCTGACAGGTGTTACCGGTGTAAGCGTTGTTGTACCGGCAATACAAGTTAAAACACCCGGTGTTGCTACAGCAGGAGAAGCATCGGGAGCATCTAAAAATTCATAAGGACCTGAAAAATCTTTTAATGCAGATGTAAAAGAAGAAGACGCTCTTGTTTTAGTTATCACTCTTGTAAATGGTGGAACACACGCATCAAAACCTGTTGTTGATAAAGCGGGATCAATGCCCATACTCGTCAAATCAATTGCTACTTCCCCGAAATCGAATGTGGCATATTGTGTAGAATTAAAGATTGCACCTGCACCAATACTAATTGACGAAGTTCCCCATACTGGACCTGCCGTGTTTGCAGTATTTGAAGAAGCCCACGCACTAAACTGAGATGCATTTAAGTTTGCGATTTTTGCATACCCATATCCATTACCATAAAAATTATTACTAGCAAAACTAAATTTTGAAGGTGATGTTGTACTATAAGTGGTTTGAGAGACCCAAATGTAAATACTCACTTCTGAGACACCGCCCGTGCCATAAGAAAATGAAACTTCCATATCTCCGATAGCATTTATACTTCCATTGCTGTTAAAAGTCCAGGCAGTGTGGCCACCGGTTGTTATTGGGCCTGAGTTATTAAACGCCCCTGTGGCTGCATTGTAAGCAATTCTATTGTGAAAAAGTTCAAAATCAACATATCTGTTACCTGTATTTCCTAATGTGCTTACACCCATAGCAAGTATAAGCGCACTTGGATTTGTATTATTTATCACTATACCATCCCTCCTTAAATGAATGTATGAGTCAATAATATCAGCTTTATCAGGAAGGGTGGCACCGGTTGGAGCAGTAGCCCAAGTAGACGGGTTATCGCTATTTTTAGAACCACCGGTAAAAGTTGTTAAATCACCACCGTTTACATCGTTACCTACCCTATCCCTCCCATAACGAGCATCTAGAAGTAGATAACCGTCTTGAGCTGAAAAGCGAGGAAATGCCATTCCTTGATTAAAGGAAATATTCTGAGATGATTGTAAAAGGCTTTTATAAACTGATGCTCCCGTTGTGTCTATCACACCAAGGCCACCTGAAATACCTTTAAACCAGTCAAAACTGCCGGTCGTGGTTGTAGGGTTAATATTTTGAGACTGACCTGACAGTATATCCCCATCAATTCCAAACCCGGCAACAACACCCGGAAGATATTGAGCATTAGTAAATAGAGGGAAAATTGTGCAAAGCGTTAGAATTGTTATTAAAACGAATTTAAAATTACGTTTCATTTTTTGTGGTTTTGGGTTTCAATTAATCCTAATGAATCTTGTGAAAGACCTAAGGAAGAATTTTAAATATTTTTAAGAAATTTAGGATAACCGAGGTAACAGTCATTTCTAATTTCGATGTAAAAATAAAACCACATAAGTAATCTTCCAAATAAAATACAGTAATTTTACTATATTTCGAGTTCTTTTACTTAAATATAGATTGTAGTATAATTTCTACATAGTAAAAACGGATATTATTGAATTATATCTAATGATTTTAATAAATTATTGAATATGTTAGGTTCTAAAGGAATGTATTGTGAATTAGTTTATGCATTTTCAATCATTTATCTAAAAATAATTAATTCATAATCGGAGGATTTAAGCCAAATAAACGAACTATTTATACTTTTTGTAAATATTCGATTAGAAATATTTCTACAATACAAGATTTACCTTAAGGTAAAATACCTACTTAAAATTTAAAAGAATTCTTGAATGTATTTGATTGTGCAAGCGCGCATTTACATTGATTTGTGTTATTTTTTTTATATTTTTATATATATAAGAGATTAGCGGTTCAAATAACTTGAACGTTTTACATCAAAATGAATTATTATGTACCACAGATATTCACTGAATGGATTACCAAGTCG
>JANXTN010000147.1 GCA_025352435.1 Ferruginibacter sp.
CATGCTTCTTCATTTGTATCCGGCTGTTTGGTAGTACACCTGCACGCCACAATATTACGTTGCAATGCTCATAATGTGCAGGTGGTACTACTGCCCATCCGGGCTATCATCAGCAGATGTTTTTTAATCATCTTTATAGACCTTTTAGTTTTGCAATACCGTTTAAATAAATACTTTCTATTCTACATCAACATTTCCTTTCCTTTGGTGAATAAATTTTAATGCATGGCAATTTTAACGGTAGAAAATATCACCAAAAATTACGATAAAATAAGAGCGCTCAATGGCGTGAGTTTTTCTGTTCCCAAAGGTTGTGTATTTGGTATTCTTGGTCCGAACGGTAGTGGTAAAACTACCTTGCTTGGTATTATTATGAATGTATTAAAAGCAACTTCGGGCAATTATAAATTGTTTGATGAAGATGCTACCGATGCACACCGTAAAAAAATAGGAACGCTGCTGGAGACGCCTAATTTCTATCATTATTTATCTGCAATCCGCAACCTAAAAATTTCTGCTGCCATTAAAGGCCACGGTGAAGAAGATATTGAAGATGTATTGCACACGGTTGATTTATATAAACGAAAGGACTCGCCTTTCAGCACCTATTCTTTAGGAATGAAACAGCGGCTGGCAATAGGCGCAGCCTTGCTTGGCAATCCCGATGTATTGGTATTTGATGAGCCTACAAATGGCCTAGATCCGGTAGGGATTGCAGAAATAAGAATGCTTATAAAGGAACTTTCTGCCAAAGGTAAAACGATTATAATGGCGAGCCATTTATTAGACGAAGTAGAAAAAGTATGTACCCATGTGGCAATTTTAAAGCAGGGCAATTTACTTTCTTCAGGCACTGTAAAAGATGTATTTCAGGAAAATGATATTGTGCAGTTAGCAGCAACTGATAAAGAAAAACTGAGAGCGCTATTGGGTGGTTTAAATAACTATACAAGACTTGATGAAGTGGGTGGTATTTTAGAATTGTCCTACACATCAGGCACAGCAAATCTTGAAGAAATAAACAAATACTGTTTTACTAACGGTATTGTGTTATCTCACCTACAATTAAAGAAAAGCAACTTCGAGTCTAAATTTTTAGAACTTACCAACTAAAATTTCAAACATTAAATACCATGGACAAGCTTTTAAAAATAGAATGGCTAAAGGTTAAGAATTATGCAGCATTTAAGTTGCTCATCATATTTTTTTCATTAGGAGTAGTTTTAGTAAACTATGCAGTGTATGCCATTAACAAAAATATAATTGCAAAGGCCGGTGGCGGTAAAATGCTGGCGCTTTTTAATCCTTACGATTTTAATAATACATGGCAATCTACGAGCTATGCCACAGGGTTTTTATTGATTCTGCCGGCGATGCTTATTATTATTTTAATAACCAATGAATATACTTTTCGTACGAGCAGGCAGAATGTAATTGATGGCTGGAGCAGAAGTGAATTTATTACAGTAAAAATTGTTATTGCATTTTTAATTGCAGCTTATAGTACTGTGCTGGTTATTTTAACCGCCACAGGTTTTGGTTTGCTTTCCGGTTCAGATTTTTCTTTGAATCAATTTTCACATGTAGCCTTCTTCTTTTTAAAAGCGCTTACCTACAATATGTTTGCGGTGCTGGTTGCAGTACTTGTTCGTAAAACAGGTTTTGCAATTGGTGTCTATTTTATTTACTTGGGAGCAGAGAATTTCGTGTCTCAAATGCTTGATGTAGCAGGCATGAAATGGAAGGCTTATAACGGTACAGATATGGGCAGCATGGGCGATTATTTACCTATGAATGCGGCTGATGGGATGCTTACTTTTCCGGACAATCCACTAAAATCTTTTACCAGAAATATTTTACCTACAGATTATTTTTGGCTCGTTATAACCCTTGCCATTGCTTATCTTATCTTATTCATCTGGTGGAGCAGAAAAAAATATGTGCAGGCAGATCTATAATTTTATTGGGCATGTAATGTTATTTATTTTCAATTTCAGCAATGGCTTCTTTTACCGTTGGGTATAGAAAAGTGAAACCATTTTGCATTATTTTCTCTGTTGAAACCATAGCACTCTTTAAGATCTCTACACTTCGTTGCCCAAGCATTACTGTTAATATAAACTGCGGTACATGCAATGGTATAAAGAAACTCCCTTTTACTTTTTCTGCAATAGCAAGGGTCATCGCTTTATTGTTAACCGGGTTTGGTGCCACAGCGTTGTAGCTTCCTTCCATTGTTTCATTTTCCAATGCATAGATATATTCACGGCATAGATCGTCAATGTGTATCCAACTGATCATTTGCTTGCCCGAGCCTAAAATAGAAGCCACACCAAATTTTAATGAGCTTTTAAATTCAGGGTAGGCACCTCCCGCTTCACTTAATACAATACCCGTTCTTAGCTTTACAACTCTTATTCCCATAGCAGTTGCTGGCTCAATGCTTTCTTCCCACTCTTTGCATACTTCTCCTAAAAATGCTTTGTCTGCAGGTTCGTTTTCTTCAAATGAATGACCTTCTATTTTAGCCTCTCCGTACCAGCCAATTGCAGATGCGCTTACAATTACTTGAACCTTATGTACATTATTTTTCAGTGTATCTAATAGTAATTTACTGCTGTTTACCCGGCTGTCTCTTATTTCCTTTTTGTACTCGTCTGTCCACTTTTTATCCATCACGCCTGCACCAGCTAAATGTATAATGGCATCTGCTTTTTTTACGGCTTCTATGTCTATTTGTTTTTCTTTTACATTCCACAATGCATAGCTCACGTTTTTCTTTGTTGCAACATCCTTCACACTTCTGGTGAGTATAATTACTTCATAGTTTTTTTCTGTAAGCCTTTTGGTTAGTGCTTTTCCTACCAATCCTGTCCCGCCGGTTATAAGTATCGTACGCATTAATTTACAATTTATGTGTAAAGTTATTTAACATTCTCTACCCAAATTTGTTTTTACCTGATCGAGATAAAGGGTTTTTAAATTCGTATTTTTATATAAATATTTCTTTCTATGATACGTTCCCTGTTGTTTGTATTTTTTGCTGTTTTATTTTTTGATAATAGCTACGGACAAAACATTACTTATTCTGAAATTGAAAAGGCAGACTCACGCAATATGAACTTTGAGATACTGGGAAACTTTTCTGATAAGTTTCTTGTGTATAAAAATCTCAACAGACGACAAACGCTTACAGTTTACGACAATAACATGGCTATTAAAGAAGATATTAAACTGGACTTTATTTCTGACAGAACTTTCAATATTGATTTTGTTACTTATCCCGATCATTTTTTAATGGTGTGGCAATATGAAAAAGGTAATACCATTTTCAGTAAAGCTGCCCGTATGAATGGAGAAGGAAAATTGGTTGGAGAGATTATGAATCTTGATACAACCAGACAAAGTTTTTTTTCCAGCAAAGTAAATTATTATTTTACCTGGAGCGAAGATAAAAGCAAACTGTTGCTTTACAAAACGCACACGAGAAACAATGAGTACACGCAGATAACGAAAGTATACAATGATAATTTTTTATTGCTCGACAGCAGTAAAAGGATTATCAATTACAATGATAACAGAGAAGACTTTGGCGACCTGCAAATAGATAATGAGGGCATCATACTTTTCCCTAAAGTAAAGCAAAATGCAAGAGAAGAATATATAAATACACTGGAAGTAAATTTTAAAAAACTGAAGTCTGAAAAACTTACCACCGTTACTATTCCATTAAACAAACAACTCGTACAAAGTCCATTAATAAAAATAGATAACCTAAATAGGAATTACATTTTATCAACTTTTTCCTACAAAAAAAATGGCGGCAATATTGATGGATTGCTCTCTGCAGTCATCAATAGAGATTCTTTCAACATTACAAAACAGGTCATCAATATATTTGATGATTCGCTGCGGGCAAAGTTATCGGGCAAGCCGGACTGGCGCACAGCATACGATAATCTGAACATCAGAAATG
>JANXTN010000189.1 GCA_025352435.1 Ferruginibacter sp.
CATATTCAGCAAAGTTTTTAATCGCTTCAACCCACATACTAAATAAAATCACGTTGGTGTCAAGATTAGCCTGTTTCATCTCTGTTGCCGCCTGGCTCATCCCTTTTGCCACTTCTTCGCGGAAGAGTGCAACACCCTGTCCACGCAATTGTGCGGCTTGTCTTTCCGCTTCTGCCGCAATTTTAATGGCGTTACCTTCTGCCTCTGCAGCTTTAGTTTTTGTTATCAACAACGCCTGGCCTTCATTCTCCGCCGCAGCCTTCAAATTATTACTCGCCACAACCTTGCTCATACTCATAATAATGGCCTCATCAAACGTGATGTCGTTAATCTGCAGATCTTGTAAATGATAACCCCAACTTTCTAATGCCACATCAACTTGTTCTTTTACATTTTCCACAATATCCCTCCGTACATTCAATACTTCTGCCTGCTTTTTTGTAGATACAAATGCACGGATACTTCCCTCAACAGTTCTTATCAATGCCTGCATGAGATCTTTATCACTTATAAATTTAAAGGCGACTTTTTGTATCGTTTCTTCCTGTTCATTTTGCACAGAATACAGCAACATAGATTTGAAATAAACATTTGCCTGGTCTACAGTTACTGCCTGAAATTCTAATTCGACTGAACGATTTTGGATACTCACTCTTTTAAAAATCTGATCAATAAATGGGATCTTCCAGTTAAGACCCGCCCGTTTAATACCCGCATATTTTCCCAAACGGGTTATTACTCCAATAGTGCCTTGATTAATAGTGAACAGACCGCTGGAGATAATAGCTAAAATAGGAATGAGCCACCAATAATCTCTTACTAAATCCATGATAAGTTAGTTTTATTTGAAGCAAGGTAGACAATAAACATCAATGATAAGTTTGATATTTTACTTAAAATAGATATACTATTTTTGAAAAAAACAACAGCGCTAAATGAAAGTAGTAGGATTTTCTTTTATCAAAGATGCAGTTAAAATGCAGTATCCAATAGTGGAAGCGATACAATCTATTTTGCCACTGTGTGATGAGGTAATTGTAGCTGTAGGCGCATCTACGGACGGCACAAGAGAACTTGTTGCGGGCATAGATAAGAGAGTAAAAATTATAGATACAGAATGGGACTTCACATTAAGCGCAAACGGAAAAGTACTTGCTGCCGAGACTGATAAAGCTTTTAGGGAAATACCTTCAAATGCAGATTGGTGCATTTATATACAGGGTGATGAAGTATTGCATGAGGACGGATATGAGGAAATTAAACAGGCCATGCAAAAATGGAAAGACGATAAAAATATAGATGGACTTTTACTTAAATACAGGCATTTTTTTGGTTCCTATACATATGTAGGTATTGAGGCTCATTGGTACAGAAACGAAATAAGAATTATAAAAAATAATAAAAACATCTACTCTTACAGAGATGCGCAGGGTTTTAGAAAAGACGATAATAAAAAACTAAATGTAAAAAAGCTAAACGCCTACATTCATCATTATGGTTGGGTACAAAGCCCCGAGGTAATGAAGGCAAAACAAGACTATAAAAATAAAATATATCACAACGGAGAATACGATGAAAACAATTTGGTTGTGCCTGATGAGTATGCAAATAGCCTTGTAAATGCGCTCTCCATATATGATCACACGCACCCAAAAGTGATGCAGGAGCGAGTTCAAAATGCTAACTGGGTATTCAACTATAATGAAACGAAAAACCGATTGTCTTTAAAAGATCATTTCAAAAATATAACAGAGAAACTTTTTGGAGTAAGATTGTTTGACTACAAGAATTACAAAATTGTGTAGTTAGTTTTTTAGAATAAAACCACCATCTCAATAATGAAAGTTGAGAAAAGATTTACTTTTGAAAGGCTGCGGGGTAGCAGTAGTCCGCCAGTTGGCGGATGTGAGGTATGAACAAAAGATTGTAACGAAAAGCCCGAATCACAGATCCACAAAGAACTCTAGCCGAAAGCCCCAAATCAACAACACAATTAACTATTCAACCAATCAACTAACTTCTCTCCTCCCACACCATACACAAATGCACAATCGTTTCTGCGGCTTTCATCATATCGTTCACGCCAATCCATTCTTGTTTGCCATGAATATTTTGCATGCCGGTAAAAATATTAGGGCAAGGCAAACCCATATAACTTAAGCGACTTCCATCTGTACCGCCACGAATATTTTCCTGTATAACCGTAAGGCCAGTGCGTTTGATGGCTTCTGCAGCATTGGCAACCA
>JANXTN010000269.1 GCA_025352435.1 Ferruginibacter sp.
TTAAAACAAGAAATGTATTTTCATCAATAATCTGTTCTTCAAAATAATACTTTATAATTTCTTTGGAATATTTCAAACTTACGCCTCTTCCCTCAAAAAAATATGCTTTAAGCGTTTTCCAAAGTAATTCCATATTGTACTCAAACTTTTGAATTTGTCCGTTTTTCAAAGTATCAATTATGTTACTATCGTATAATTGCAAATCTATTTCCAAGGAAGTTTTTAAAGCGTTAATAGCTTTCCCTAAATCAGCATACAACAATTCAAATTTACTTTCTGACATATTCAAATTTAAACAATATTCTCATAAATAATCGCAGCTCCCTGCCCCACTCCTACGCACATCGTTGCAAGTCCGTATTTGCTTTTTCTCTTTTGCATTTCGTGCAGCAATGTTGTGGAAATGCGTACACCGCTGCACCCCAGCGGATGACCAAGCGCAATAGCACCGCCATTTACATTTACTTTTTCAGAGTTAATATTTAACTCCTGCATACACGCAATGCTTTGCGATGCAAATGCTTCATTCAGTTCAAATAAATCTATATCGTTGATATTTAAACCTGCCCGCAACAAAGCTTTTTGCGTAGCAGGTACAGGCCCAATGCCCATTATTGCAGGGTCTACACCCGCAACAGCCATACTTACAATTTTTGCAATAGGTTTTAGATTGTATTTTTTCACAGCAGCTTCACTCGCCAGTAGCATGGCGGCAGCACCATCATTTATTCCACTGCTATTACCTGCTGTAACGGTTCCGTCTTTTATAAATGCCGGTTTCAATGCGGCGAGTTTTTCCACAGGAGAAAGCCTTGGATGTTCATCTTTCTCAAAAAGTATTTCTTCTTTTCCCTGCGTTACTTTTACACCAATAATTTCTTCTTTAAATTTCCCTGCCTTGTTTGCAGTATCATATTTTGTTTGACTCGCTGCTGCAAATTCATCCTGAGCTTCTCTGGATATATTCCATTTCTTCGCAACATTTTCTGCCGTTTCACCCATTGTATATGGATGATACATTTCGCTCAATTGTTTGTTTACAAAACGCCAGCCCATTGTAGTATCAAAAATTTGTGGTGTTCTTTCAAATGCACTCGTACTTTTTGGCATTACAAAAGGTGCTCTGCTCATACTTTCCACACCACAGGCAATCATCAATTCTGCATCGCCACAGGCAATGGTTCTTGCACTATCCATTATTGCCTGCAAGCCACTTGCGCAAAGTCTGTTCACCGTATTTCCTGCAACAGTAGTTGGCAAGCCTGCAAGCAGAGCCGCCATACGAGCCACATTGCGGTTATCCTCACCTGCCTGGTTTGCAGCGCCCGCTATTACATCCTCAATGGCATTCACATCCACGTTCGGGTTTCTCTCCACCAACGCACATATAACATTAGCAAGCAAATCATCCGGGCGCACGCCCGAAAGCGCACCAGCATATTTTCCAATCGGCGTTCTTACCGCATCAATTATATAAACCGTTTCCATAATGATATTTTCGTTTGTATTGGTTGTCATTTTGTTGTCTGGGCAAAGAAGCAGCTATGGTCATCATCGTTGTGTCACTCACTTGTACGGCATACCATTATTCATCTTTAATTATGCATTTTGGTATGTACATGTTGACAATTTACCGTTAAAAAAGTACTATCCTTCCCGTCGTTTACCCAAAGCCCAAAAGTAGTTTATCTTTGCAAAATGGCTGAAAAGAAAAACATACGTGACTTTGACCTTGTGGGGCTTAAAGAATATTTTGAAACCATTGGTGATAAAAGGTTTCGTGCAATGCAGGCTTATGAATGGCTTTGGAAAAAAAATGCCCGCAGTTTCGATGAAATGAGCAATTTGTCGTTGGAGTTACGATCTAAATTAAAAGAAGAATTTACCCTTCCTGCCATCACTTTAGATACTACCCAACACAGCAATGACGGTACATTAAAATCTCGTTTCAAAACCTGGGATGGACATTTAATTGAAGGGGTACTTATCCCCACAGAAAAAAGATTTACGGCCTGTGTTTCTTCGCAAATTGGTTGTAGCCTTACCTGCGCATTTTGTGCCACAGGTAAGATGGATCGCAAGCGGAATTTATCGTTTGATGAAATTTATGACCAGGTTGCTTTGTTAAATGAGCAGTGCCAAAAAACGTATCAAAAAAACTTAAGCAACATTGTTTACATGGGAATGGGTGAGCCGTTGCTTAATTATAAAAACGTTCTTAAATCTATAGATAAAATTACCTCTGCGGAAAGTATGAACATGAGCCCGAATCGGATCACCGTTTCTACTGCAGGTGTTTCCAAAATGATCAGGCAATTAGGCGATGATAATGTACGTTTTAATTTGGCAGTATCCCTACATGCGCCTACTGACGGGCAACGTACAGAAATTATGCCTATCAACGAAAACAATAACTTAAAAATATTAATAGAGTCTCTTCAATATTTTCATCTTAAGACAAAGAATGAAATTACGCTTGAGTATATTTTGTTCAATAACATTAATGACTCTCTTGAGGATGCGGAAAATCTTGTAAAAATTTACAGACAGGTTCCTACTCATCTTATAAATGTTATAGAATACAATCCTATAGCCGGCGTAACTTTTATGAAGCCTGATGAGGAACGAACCAATGCATTTACTGATTACCTCATTAAACATAAAATTAATGTCCGGGTGCGCCGCAGCAGAGGTAAAGATATTGATGCAGCTTGCGGGCAGTTGGCTAATAAAGGATAAGCCTCACCCTCGATCCCTCTCCAGAGGAGATGGAAGACTCGAAGACTGATCAGTCTTTAAACATGTTATGATTTCAAAAATATTGATTCTCGCCTTTAACATCTTCTTAATTAAACTTTCTTAATAGTACTGCGTCTATGATGTATAACAATTAAAAAGAAATTATGAAAAGATTATTAGCATTCTCCTTTGCAGCAGCTATACTAACTTTTACAGCTTCGGCTCAGACTGACAGAGCAGTAGATAAGCAAGCGAAAATGGAGCGCCACAATCGTGGACATGACAACAAGAAAATGCTTAAAGAACTTAACCTGAGCAAAGAGCAAAAAGCGCAATTAAAAGCTCAGCATCAAGATATGAAGGCAAAACATGATGCATTAAAAGCACAAGACAATATTACTGTGAAAGAAATGCGTGAAAGACAGGCTGCTTTGCAGGCTGAGCAAAAAGCTAAACTTGAAAGTATATTGACAGCCGAGCAGAAGACCAAAATGACCGAAATGAAAAAACAGAGAATGGCCGAAAGAGGAGATAGAAAAATGAAAGAAAACAAAAAATAAAGATAGTTTTTGGTTAATGATGAAGAAAAAAAGGGTGCACCATGCATCCTTTTTTTTGTTTAGCAGAGCCTGAATCTACCATAAAAAAATAAAATTTATATTTGCAGTTCATCTACTGTTGCAAAACAGCAAAACTTAAGTACCATGGGACAGGACGCCTTCAAAAAGTTTATCAATCCAAAAAAAAACAGTGTAGTAAAAGAAGAGATAAGGCAGGATAAAAAGAAAGCCCGAAAAGAAAAAAGGGAATACTTTGAAACCAAAAAAGGAGAAGAATACAAAGCCCGTCAGGCAAAGAAAGGAATAGTAGTTAGAGAGAAAGCTGCACCTACTCCCCACCCATCATCTGACCCAACTAAGAAACAACTAGCAGTTGGTACCCCAAAAGTTATTGGTGAAAGAAAGCAGCTCACTACAGAAGTGGTGATGCCGTTGAATAAATTCTTGGCACACTGTGGGGTTTGTTCCCGCAGAGATGCTGTAACAATTATTACACAAGGCAGCGTAAAGGTAAATGGCGAAGTGACTACTGAACCCGGCTATAAAGTGCAGCAGACAGATGAGATTATTTACAACGGTAAAAAACTGTTTGTCACAAAAAACCTTGTGTACATTTTATTGAACAAACCCAAAGATTATATAACTACCACTGACGATCCTCAAGGCAGAAAAACCGTTTTGGAATTGATAAAACAGGCAACAGTTGAAAGAGTTTATCCAATAGGAAGATTGGACAGAAATACATCGGGCGTTTTGTTACTTACAAATGATGGAGATCTTACACAGAAGCTATCTCACCCAAGTTATGAGAT
>JANXTN010000292.1 GCA_025352435.1 Ferruginibacter sp.
ACCGGTTTTACTACCGCCAAGGCTATTCAAAATACTTTGAATATTAAAACTGTTGTCATTGCCATCATTAGTTTTGTTCACGAGTTTGCTCATGACCATAGGAATTAAAGTACTTGCAATACCGCCGGCCTTGTTACTGTCAAGCCCAAATTTGTCCATAAGTGTAGTCACGAGATTGGAAGAAACATTTTGGGTAACTGGATGATTAGAAATATCCTCAGTATTGTTCTGATTAAATAAACTTAAAATACTTGCGGCACCGCCACCGCTCATCATACCTTTTAAAGTATCCATTATTGAAGTAGAAGCTGTACTGATAACAGCATCATTTTGTTCATTAGGTACATCGGGATTATTAACAACTGCATTACCCGAATATTGTTTTACGAGATTCACTAATTGATCGAACATAAAATTTGTTTTAAGTTTTTGAAAGATTAAATGTAGGCGTTTATTCTAAATAAAAAACAGTACTATAAATTATGTTTTTCTGAAAATCAACAAACTGTCGTCAGGTAAATAGAGATAAAGTTTCCCTTCTTTAAAGTAGTAACTTACTATTTGGTCATTTACTTCCGCCGCAATAATCTTTTCAATATTTTTTTTGTTACACTTCGTTTTAGTAACTGAAAGTTTTGAAAATTGAATGCGCTTACCCTGTACTTCTATTTTTCCTTTAATGCTGTTACAGCCATCATTTCCGGATATTACTCCTTCCACGATATCCAGATTTAGCTGTGGCACAATGCGGTACCCTGTTGGTACAATTGGCGTATATCCAATTTTCTCCAACAACCATTTTCCCTGTAAATTATTATCAGCTAAAAATTTGCCGCAACCTGTGTATTTGATATTATTGAAACTTATAGATACTTCTTTTTTAAAAACCTCTCTCATGGTAGTTACTGTGCATATTTTTTCCAAAATTTCGATTTGTACATTTCCTGATTTTAAGGTTATTGTAAAACGTTTTCTCTCATCGTTTACAACTTTTTTTAATTGGCTGTAAGCAAATTTTAATGCCAAGCCATCTTCAGCAGAAAACCTTACCGTATCATCGTAATTCATTGTTAATGTCCAATTGCTAGGTTGGTTTCCTTGAGCAAAAAAGTCAACTCCTGTTTGTTGTAGATTTTTTATTTCCCCTGTTTGTTCAATTTGATTACCAACAGTTGTAGGTTTTTTGACAAGAATATTTTTTGTACTCGTACAACCAACGAATATCAAAATCAATATAAACAATAGTAAAGTTTTCATACACGTAAAATTGACTACAAATTTTTATATGTCATGTTAATTGAACTAATATATTTTGATATGCTGAACGGAATAAATTTAGTTGCATGGTAAATTAATCTCCTACTTTTACGTCTCTTAAAAATGAAAATATGAAGAACTTTTGCATTACAGTTGTTGCTTTTTGGGTCTTGTCATGTAACAGCAGTAAGAAAATTACGACTATTATTGCTGAGACTTCTCCGCAAAAGCTTCCTCAAAATATCAGTTTGAACGGGAAATTATTTTCTTCTCTTTTTCAACAGCGTGCTGCAGAGTATAGAGCTCTGTGCCTACAGAGTTACAACGTTGCAAGAATGCGAGTGGAAACTTATGTGGCACAAACGGAAAAGCCAAAAGCTATTATCACAGATATTGATGAAACTATTTTAGATAACAGTGCTTATGCCGTTCATCAGGCTTATCAGGGATTGGAATATGTTTCATCTTCGTGGTATGAATGGACTGAAAAATCTGCTGCTGATACAATGCCGGGAGCTGCTGCGTTCTTAAAATACGCTGCATCAAAAAATATTCAAGTTTTTTACATTACAAATAGAGAAGACAGGGAAAGGACTGCTACTTTAAAAAACTTACAACGTTTTGGTTTGCCAAATGCCGACGAAACTCATTTATACACAAAAGTTAATACTTCAAGCAAAGAAACAAGACGGCAACAGGTGATGGACGGCTATGAGGTTGTTTTGTTGATGGGCGATAATCTTGCAGATTTAAATGTGCTATTTGACAAAAAAACTGAGGAGGAGAGAAAAAAAAATACAGACTTACTTTCAGCAGACTTTGGAAAGAAATTTATTGTTTTTCCTAATGCAAATTATGGAGACTGGGAAAGCAGTTTGTATAAGTATGATTATAAACTCACGCAACAGCAAAAAGATTCCATTCTTAAAAGTGTGTTGAAGGGGTATTAGTTATTGGTTGTTAGTTGATTAGTTGAATAGCTGATTGGTTGATTGTACATTGCCAGAAAAATAAAGCCGCAGAATTAATTCCTGCGGCTTTAGTAATATGGTAATATTTTTTTTCTGTTCCTATAATTCATTATCCCTAACTCATCATTTTGATTTCACCATTCACCATTCACACCCTCACCTCAAATATTTCTATTCACCTCAAAATTTTCCAATTCTTTGCAAACTGCGTTTAAAAAAGTAGAGCCTAATGCGCCATCAATTATTCTATGGTCATAACTTAATGAAACATACATCATGTGGCGGATGGCTATTACATCTCCCTGAGGTGTTTCTAAAACCATTGGACGTTTTTTAATTGCACCTACAGCCATTATAGCTACCTGCGGTTGGTTAATGATTGGCGTTCCCATGATACTCCCGAAAGTACCTACATTGGTAAGTGTAAATGTGCCTCCTGTAGTGTCATCCGGTTTTAATTTGCCATTGCGTGCAGCATTTGCAAGCCCATTTACCTGCTTGCATAATCCCGTAAGATTTAATTGATCTGCATTTTTAATTACAGGCACTATTAAATTTCCGGAAGGCAAAGCTGTTGCCATGCCGATATTCAAATCCTTTTTTACAATTATTTTATCGCCATCTACGGAACTGCTCAGCATTGGATATTTTTTGAGCGACTTTACAACGGCTTCTACAAACAGCGGAGTAAAGGTTATTTTTTCACCTTCTCTTTTTTCAAATTCCTTTTTTATTTTTTCTCTCCATAGTACCAGATTTGTTACATCACATTCAGCAAAGCTTGTTACATGCGCACTCGTAGCTATACTGTCAGTCATGTGCTTAGATATAAGCTTGCGCATCCGATCCATTTCTATTATTTCTACATTTCCGCTATAAACCGTCGGAGTGTTATTGCTTGCAGCAGCAACTGCAGGCGTTGGTGTACTTGCCATAACCACCGCCTGTTGGCTTGGTTGTGGTGCTGGATGTGCTTCTGTCTTGTTAGGGGAAACGTTACTTCTGTTCGCAACAAATGCAAGTATATCTTTTTTGCTCACTCTTCCATCCTGTCCGGTGCCTGGAATTTTTTCCAAATCTGTCATGCTAATTCCTTCACTCTGGGCAATATTTAAAACAAGCGGAGAATAAAAACGAACGCCGTTAGAAGAACTATTTGTAAAAGTTTCACTTGGCTGGTAAGGAATTTCTTCAACTATTTTCGCTTCCTCATATTCTACTTTTGGAGTAGCAGGAGCGGGGGCAGGCGATCCATTTTCAGTAACACCCGTTCTTATTTTTACAATTACTGTTCCTATTGGTACCACCTCGTTTTCTGCAAATAATATTTCCTCAATAACACCATCTGTGGTAGAAGGTACTTCACTATCTACCTTATCTGTAGCAATATCCAAAATCGTTTCATCCTGTGCTACTTTATCGCCCACTTTTTTATGCCATTTCAGAATGGTTGCCTCAATAATACTCTCACCCAACTTTGGCATTGTAAGATCAACTAAACTCATAAATTTTTTTTATTTAATAAGGTGCAAATGTAGAATTTTAAGCTTAGATATCTATTAATTTAAGCTTGCTGAACAACACATTGTTTAAGCAATCTTAACCGATTTCGGTTGCATGGCATCGGCAGCGTTCATAACATCGTCTGCCATTTTTTTCTTATACACTTCCAGTTTTTTACTTAGTTCTTCATCCTGCGTAGCCAGAATTTGGGCGGCTAAAATTCCCGCATTTTTTGCCCCGTTTAATGCCACGGTTGCCACCGGCACTCCACCTGGCATTTGTAAAATAGAGAGCACCGAGTCCCATCCATCAATAGAATTGGATGATTTTACGGGAACACCAATCACAGGAAGCGTAGTGTAAGCCGCCACCATCCCCGGTAGGTGTGCAGCCCCGCCTGCGCCTGCTATAATTACTTTTATGCCTCTTGATTTCGCTTCCATTGCATAGGTTCTCATTCTTTCAGGTGTTCTGTGTGCTGAAACAATTGTCATTTCAAACGCTACCTCAAATGCTTTTAAAGCTTCAGCTGCATGTTGCATGACAGACAAATCGTTTTCGCTTCCCATTATAATTGCTACTTTATTTATCATATTTTTGAATTTAAAACAAAAGCTAAGGTATGAATATCTAAAGCCATCATTCAGGCAAAATGCTATTTATTTATTTCGCATGTTTTCTTATAAGTAAATCGTCTAAACAGTAAATTTTATTCATTAGATATATTAAATCCAGGCTTTTCTAAATCCTTTTATCTTTGAACCGATAATGTTATTTAAAACTCACTTATGCAATATGTTGTAAAAAGCCTTAGATATTATTTAGCTTTTCTAGTTCTTGTTTGTTTTTGTATGGCCTGTAAAAAGAAAGCAGCAGATACATCAAAAACAAAAGTCGTTCCCCCTGTTATTGTAGATATTATTATTGCAGACAGGCAACCCATCTCAGACGTAATTGAAGCAAATGGAACAGTGGTGGCAAGTGAGTTTTTAGAAATTCATCCGGAGGTCAGTGGACGGTTAACTTATCTAAACATTGCTGAAGGATCTTCTGTTTCCCAAGGCACCGTACTTGCAAAAATTAATGATGCAGATCTGCAGGCGCAAATTGCAAAAACTAGGGTGCAGTTAGATCTTGCCCAAAAAACTACCCAACGCTACAAACAATTATTAGATGTAAGCGGAATTAATCAAAGTGATTACGACATTGCGTTGAATCAGGTAAATGCTTACAAAGCAGATATGGTTTATACTCAGGCGCTCATTAATAAAACCATTATCAAAGCTCCATTTAGCGGCGTAATTGGGTTAAGACAAATAAGCCCGGGAGCATATGTTACACCTGCAAGTACCCTTGCTACACTGCAGCAAACTTCAAAAATAAAAATAGATTTTACGTTGCCTCAAAATTACAGCAGCATTATAAAACGAGGCGCTGTATTAGATGTAGAGCTCGATGCTTCAACCCATAAAAAAGGAAGAGCAATGATAATAGCTACTGAACCTGGTGCTAATACAGATACCCGAAATTTAAAAGTGAGGGCTGTATTGTCAGAATCTAATATTAACCCCGGTGCATTTGTAAAAGTTTTTTTAAATGCAGGGAGTGGAAAATCCTCTATTGTTGTACCGACGAATTGTATAATTCCAAATGATAAAGACAATCAAATAGTGGTTGTAAAAAATGGTATTGCAAATTTTATAAATGTAGAGACAGGTTTAAGGCAGGCAAATTCTGTAGAAATTGTAAAAGGAATTAATGTAGGCGACTCTGTAGTAGTTACGGGAGTTTTATTTGCCAGACCAAAAAGCAAACTGAAAATCAGATCAGTAAAAAAATTAGCTACGCTTATAACAAAAGATTCTACTGCCAGTTATTAATTAATAAGAACTTTCTTTTTCATGAATATATCTGAATTATCACTGAGACGGCCGGTACTTGCAACCGTTTTAAATTTAATGATCATCCTTTTTGGTGTTGTTGGATTTAGTTTTCTTGCGGTAAGAGATTATCCTGCCATTGATCCTGCAGTAGTGAGTGTAAGCACTTCCTATACAGGTGCAAATCCAGATATCATAGAAAGCCAGATCACAGAGCCGCTGGAAAAGCAGATTAACGGAATACCGGGTATTAAAACAATTACGTCTTCGAGTTCGTTGGGAAGCAGCAATATCTCTGTTGAATTTCAATTGGGTGTAGATTTAGAAGCTGCGGCCAGTGATGTAAGAGATAAAGTAGGACAGGCTTCACGCTCTTTACCGCAGGATATAGATGCGCCGCCCGTTGTTACAAAAGCAGATGCAAACAGTGATTTTATTTTGATACTTGCCGTACAAAGCCGTACCAAAGGATTGCTGGAGCTTAGTGACTATGCAGAGAATGTACTGCAGCAACAATTTCAAACCATTAATCAGGTAAGTTCAGTTAATATTTTTGGGCAGAAAAGATATGCCATGCGTATATGGCTTAATCCGGATAAAATGTCGGCCTTCGGTGTAAATTTCAGCAATATAAGAACCTCATTAAACGCAGAAAATATTGATTTGCCACCGGGTAAAATTTATGGAGATAATACAGAACTTACTATTAAGACAGTCGGAAGGTTAACTTCTGAAAAGGAATTTCAGGATTTATTAATCAAACAGGATGCAGCAGGAATAGTACGTTTGCGAGATGTTGCTCGTGTTGAAATTGGACCCGAAGCACTAGAACAGGGTTGGAAATACAATGGTGTAAATGCAGTAGGTATTGTTCTGATTCCGCAGCCTGGAGCAAATAATATTCAGATAGCAAATGATTTTTACAAAAAATTAGAATCAATAAAAAAGCTGAATAAAACTGATATTGAGATGAATGTTTTGCTCGACAATACGCAGAATATCCGTAAATCAATCAGCGAGGTGGAAGAAACGTTGCTAATTTCGTTTGCTTTTGTTGTGCTTGTTATTTTCTTTTTCTTCCGGGATTGGATGACTGCCATTCGTCCTTTGATAGATATACCAATCTCTTTGGTGGCAACTTTTTTCATCATGTACATTTCAGGTTTTTCAATCAATATTTTAACCTTACTGGGTATCGTTTTAGCAACGGGTTTGGTGGTGGATGATGGTATAGTGGTAACAGAAAATATATTCAGAAAACTTGAAGAAGGTCTGCCAATAAAACAGGCAGCATTAGAAGGAAGCAAAGAAATTTTCTTTGCTGTAATTTCTACTTCAATCACACTGGCAATTGTTTTTCTACCGGTAATATTTTTAGAAGGTTTTATTGGAAGGCTCTTTCGTGAATTTGGTATTACCCTGGCATCAGCTGTTCTTATCTCTGCGTTTGTTTCTTTAACTATTACTCCGGTTCTTAATGTGGTGCTGCGTCGTAAAAAACAGGGACATGGAAAATTTTACATGAAAACAGAACCGTTTTTTACAGGGATGGAAAATGGGTATAAAAACTTGTTAGCAGGTTTTTTAAAAGTGAGATGGATGGCCTGGGTGATTGTGGTAATATGTTTAATAATGGTATTTTTTATCGGAACAAATTTGCAAAGTGAAATCGCACCTTTGGAAGATAGAAGCAGCATACGTTTCAGCGTGACAGCGCAGGAGGGGACCAGCTACACAAAAATGCAGAATATATCAGATGAAATTGCAAATTATCTCTACGATTCTATTCCTGAAAGAGATTTTGTTTTTGCAAGAACACCGGCTGGCTCTGTCAACAGTTCCCAGCCCCGCCTCGCACTAATTCCTCCTGCGGAACGAACACGTTCTCAGGATCAAATAGCGAACGACCTAAATCGTAAAATGATTAGGTTTAATGAGGCAAAGATTTTTGCAACCCAAGAGCAAACAATTGCTGTAGGCGCGGGTTCACGTGGTAGTTTGCCGGTTCAGTTTATTTTACAGAATCAGGATCTGGAAAAAATCAAATCCATTATTCCGACCTTTTTAGACGAGGCAAAAAAAGACAAAACATTTTCTAACGTTGATGTTAATCTAAAATTTAATAAACCGGAAATTTCATTAACCGTAGATCGAATGAAGGCAAAAGATCTTGGTCTGTCGTCACAGGATATTGTGGGTGCCATACAATCTGCTTTTAGTGGCGGCAGGCTTGCATACTTTCTTCGAAACGGATACCAGTACTCAGTTATAGCACAGGTAGAAAGAACGGAAAGAGATAAGCCGGGCGATATTTCTAAATTGTATGTGCGCAATAACAAAGGAGAAAACATTCCATTAAGTGCTGTAGTAAAATTGCAGGAAACCAGCAGTCCGCCAAGTCTGTTTCACTTTAATAGATATAAAGCTGCAACAATTTCTGCATCCCTGTCAGAAGGCAAAACAATAGGCGACGGCATTAAAGCGATGCAGGCCATTTCAAAAAAACTGCTCGACGAATCTTATCAGACCGCACTCAGCGGCCCATCACGAGATTATGCTGAAAGCAGCAGCAACATTGCATTTGCTTTTGGGCTAGCGCTTATTCTTATTTATCTCGTTTTGGCAGCACAGTTCGAAAGTTTTGTAGATCCGTTTATCATTATGCTCACGGTGCCGCTTGCGCTTGCCGGGGCATTGCTCAGCTTGTTTATATTTGGACAAACACTCAATATATTTTCAGAAATCGGTATGATTATGCTGATTGGTCTCGTAACAAAAAATGGCATTTTAATTGTTGAATTTGCAAATCAAAAAAGAGAACAAGGGTTGTCAAAATTAGATGCGGTTGTAGAGGCAGCAAGGCAAAGGCTTCGGCCAATTTTAATGACGAGCCTTGCAACTTCGTTTGGCGCATTGCCCATTGCTTTAAGTTTGGGAGCCGCAGCTGCAAGTCGTGTTCCGCTGGGAATTGTTGTTGTGGGGGGTATTTTATTTTCACTTATTCTTACACTTTTTGTAATACCCGCAGTGTATACATTTTTAAGTGGCAAACACAAACACGAAGCAAAAAAAATGGTGATCACTGATTAATAAAAATCACATATTTTTTGAAAGTATTTTTTAAAACATTTGGGGCTATGAAAATATTATCATCATTCAACTCCAGTTCCGGCTATCCGCAGCAATCTTTTATTTTTGCCAAAAGGCAAATAAAAGGATTTACACTACTATCCGGCAGCCCTTCAACAATATATCCTTAATCAACAAATATGCAAGCATTTTATATTAAATACAATCAAACTTTTATAAAAGGATCTTTTAAAAATATTTGTGAGGAAATTTTAAAGATAAAGTTTGCCTTAAGTATTTTTTGTGCGTGCTCATTTTCTCAACAAATTTTTGCACAGGATACTCTGCGCCTTCCTGATGCAATCAAACAGGCATTAGCAATGAGTCTTGATGTTAGCATAGCAAAAAACAATATTGAAGCTGCAACAATTTTAAATACTTATGGCATTGCAGGCGGCCTGCCCATAATTACAGGAAATATAATTAACAGCGAATCTCTTACCAGCGTAAATCAGAAATTAAATACAGGTACAAACATTCAAAGAAACAATGCAGCGGCAAATGCCTTAAATGGCAATGTCAACGGGAGTATTTTATTGTTTAATGGAGGAAGAGTAATTGCAACAAAACAACGGCTTTCCACATTGCAAAATCAAACGGATAAGAAATTAGCGGCGCTTACTCAGAATGTTATTGCTGCTGTAAGTACCTCTTATTATGATGTTGTACGCCAGCAGAATTATATAAAAACAATTGATAAATCTATTGATGCATCCAATCAACAATTGGCTATTGTGAAGGCACGACAAAATGCCGGACTTGCCAACAATGCAGATCTTTTTCAGGCGCAAATAGATTTGAATGCCTTGCAGCAAACTAAAATTGCTCAGCAGCTTATTGTGTCTCAAGCTGAAACGGAATTACTTCGTTTGCTTACTGCAAATGCTGACTCGACTGTGCAAATTTCAGATACAATTATTGTTGACAAAAACCTAACGCTGCAATCCGTGTTGGATAAACTTTCTGCAAATGCAGAAGTAGCTTCTGCTGAGGACCAGATAGCGATTAATAAATTGATTGTAAAAGAAACCAATGCTCTTCGCTATCCTTCCATAAGAGCAAATGCAGGTTACAACTTCACAAGAAATCAATCTGCTGCAGGACAATTATTACTTAACCAAAATTACGGTCCAACTTTAGGTCTATCTGTTGCTATTCCCATTTTTAATGGCAATATTTACAAGAAGCAGACTCAGGTTGCAGCTATTGATGTACGAAATGCAACTATCAGAAAAGATATTATTGTAAGAGATTATCGTGCAGACGTTGTAAAGCAATACGAGGCTTACATTTCAACTATATCTCAACTTGAAAATGAAAAAG
>JANXTN010000297.1 GCA_025352435.1 Ferruginibacter sp.
AATAAAAGGTGATTATGAAATGGATTTTGCACATTAGCAGACCGGTTTAAAGTACATTGGTCCAATCGAAAGTATTAAGAAGTATTTTAATAAGAAATGCATGAAAAGATTTGTAAAGAAATCTAATCATGCATTCGTTCATCCAGCTCTATTATAACTGTTTAAATTCTTTAAAAAGATTTACTTTATTATTTTCTATCAGCATTTGGTATGCTTTCCATTTTGTACTGAAGAAATTATTGATTTTTGTAACGGCTTCTGAAATTTTTCCCTGTGCTTTTTCAACCAAAAGTTCTTCCTGTTTTGATGGCGGTACATTTTTTTGAGAAATATTTTCCAAAGCCTCACCATAGGCAGTTAACACAGTTTCTTGTGGCAGCTGACCATATCCTTGTCTTTCTATTTTTTTGCCGCTGATGAAATCTTTTACCGTTTTTATTTCTTCCTGTATTTTTTTGCTTTGTTTGCGTAAACTATCTGCCATTGGGAGTTCTACATCTTTTAGCTGAGCTTCATATTTTTTTGCAATTTCATCAGCATCGTTCAACTGATCTATACCGAGTGTAAGCTTCTCAGCTGTAGACTGTAATTTGTTTCTCAAAGTTTTTTGCGCAAGATTAGTGGCAGTGTGGTCTGTTTTTCTTGGATCTGCTTTTATGGTAATGTAATTGGAATCTGACTGTTTGTTTACTTCAATTACAACTTTATATTTTCCGGGCAAAACATCTTCGCCACTTGGCTCATCTTCTCCGGGTTTTGGTTTTGGTGATCCGGGAACCCGAACTCCCTTTTCATCCATACGCCAGTATTTTTTATTGAAACCAGTATCCACACTCCATTTGAGCGTTCTTATCAATTCATTCCTATCATTATAAATTTTTACAATTGCACTGTCAGTTTTATTTTTTTTAATAGCAAGAGAATCCGTAGACTTGACCGTTTTATCGTCCAGAGAATCTTTCAGCTTTTTGTTTGTCTGCAAGTCGCCAACAGGAATTTTTTCAATAGCTTTTTTAATTGTATTTACAACCTTAGCGGTATCAGTTTTTATAGGCAATATTTTTACATAAAAATTTATAGCAGCACCTCTCTTTTTATTGTCTGCATCCCACACGCCCCAGGTACTCCATTCATAACCCGGTGCATTTTTAAAGGTTACATTGTAAGCATCGTTGTTGTCAAATGCAACCACTTTTTTATTGATAATTTGTTTGTCGGCGGCAAGTTTTCTTAATGCCCTAATATCATCAAGAATATAAATTGCTCTACCAAAAGTTGCGATACAAAGATCAGCTTCTCTTTCCTGTATGGCCAAATCATAAGTACTCACACTTGGGTAATTATTTTTAAACTGCTGAAAATTTTTGGCATTGTCCAGACTTACCCAAAGCCCTTGTTCGGTTCCTACAAAAATTAAATTCGGTTCTGTCGGATCTTGC
The DNA here is from genome assembly GCA_025352435.1 of Ferruginibacter sp. GTDB lineage: Bacteria > Bacteroidota > Bacteroidia > Chitinophagales > Chitinophagaceae > Ferruginibacter. The sequence goes on from JANXTN010000297.1 coordinate 1,440, forward strand.
AAAACAGACAAAGCGTAACCTTTTATATTTTTATTTTGGAGAATGTTAGTCCACGTATTGCCAAAATCTGTTGTTTTAAAAATGGTAGGTGCAAAATTGCCTCTTCTGTAATCATTGGCTACAACATAAGCCTCTCCTTGGTTATAGCGACTTGCTCTTACCTGTGGTATCCAGCTTCCTTTCATAAGGCCGGTAATTTTGTTGGATAGATTCGTCCACGTTTTACCACCGTCTTTTGTTAATTGTACCTGCCCATCATCTGTAGTAACCCACAGAATATCTTTGTTTAATTTGCTCGGCTCAATTGCTAAAATGGTACAATGATTTTCAGCTCCGGTAATATCAATACTTATTCCACCGTTTTTACTTTGGTCAATTTCTAAACTGTCATTGGTTGTAAGGTCAGGGCTAATGGTGGTCCAACTTGCTCCTTTGTCTATACTCTTATGTACAAACTGGCTACCATAATAAATTGTTTTTTTGTCAAAGGCATCTTGCGCAATAGCAGCATTCCAATTAAAACGAAGCCTGTCTTTGTTTATCGTATTCGATACTGTTGGTGGTCTGATTTGCCATTTCTCCCCTGTGGTAATATTATATCTTCCTACTTCGCCACCCTGGCTCATAGAGTAGACCCAGTTGGCATCTTCTGGGTCGGGCATCACATCAAAACCATCGCCACCACCCACACTTTCCCAATAATAATTTTTTAATCCTCCGTTTGTCCATGTATAGGCCGGGCCATGCCAGCTACCGTTATCCTGCAGCCCACCCATAACATTGTAAGGAGTTTCATTATCTACATTTATATGATAAAACTGACCCACAGGAATTTTCTCGTCAAACTGCCATGTCTTTCCTTTGTCTCTTGTAATTCCTATTCCACCATCATTTCCATCTATAATAAAATTCGGATCATTTGGATGTATCCAAAATGCGTGGTGGTCCGGATGAATACCATTGTAAGGAATTATTGTTTTAAAAGTTTTTCCACCATCTTCACTCATACTCACAGTCTGGTTTATCAACCACAAACGGTTTTCATTTTTGGGGTCGGCAATAATATCCTGGAAATAAAAACTTCTATTTGCTGTGTATTGTGGATCTTCATTCACTTTCTCCCATTTGCTTCCACCATCTTCACTTTTGTATAAAGCACTTTTTGTACTCTCTACCAGTGCATAAATTCTGCTGGGCATATCATGGCAAATTGCAATACCAATCCTCCCATAATCTCCTGTGGGTAAACCACCTTCACCATTTAATTTTTTCCAGGTTTTGCCCGCATCTAATGTAACGTACAAGCCGCTTCCTTTGCCGCCGCTGCTTAAGCTCCATGGTGTCCTACTATGCTGCCACATGGCTGCAAAAATTTTATTTGGGTTCGATGGATCCATTATCATATCGCCAATTCCGCTGGTATCATTTGTATGCAATATTCTGTTCCATGTTTCTCCACCATCTGTGGTTTTAAAAACACCTCTTTCAGCATGTGCGCTAAAAGGATTGCCAATGGCACCTGCATAAACGATGTTCGGATTTGTAGGATCAATAATTACCCTGTGAATGTTTCTGGTTTTCTCCAGCCCCATACATTTCCATGTTTTACCTGCATCTAAACTTTTATAAATGCCTTCACCAAGGCTTACAGAATTCCTTGGATTTCCTTCACCCGTGCCCACCCACACTACACTTGGGTTACTCTGGCAAATTGCAACGCTGCCTATATTTTGAATGGGCTGCTCGTCAAAAACAGGTGTCCAATTATTGCCGGCATTGGTAGTTTTCCAAACACCGCCACTTGCTGAACCTAAATAAATTGTGTTTGGATCATTATGTAATGCATCAATTGTCGTGATACGCCCACTCATACCACTTGGGCCAATAGAGCGTGCTTTTAAATTTTTAAAATCTTTGGAAAGATCAACTGATTGAGCTGTAGAAGCAAAAAATAAAATTGAATAAAAAGCAGATAGAATTACTTTCATCTTGTTATATAAAATATGTGATGATAAAAATGAATTAGCCTACAAATTACTTGTTTTGCAAACTGATACAAAATAAACAAGTTTAAATTTAGTTGTATTCCCCAAATACTTTTCTGAACGCATCAGCAATTTCTCCTAATGTGCAGTAATTTTCTACCGCTTCCACAACTAACGGCATGATATTTTCTGTTCCTTCAGCGGCGGCCACTAAGTTTTTTAAACACAATTCAACCTTTGAATTGTCTCTCTTTTTTTTTAGTTTAGCTAATTTTTCAGTTTGTATTTTTTGAATGCTCTCATCTATTTTAAAGACGGGTGTTTTTGTACCTTCCGGCGATTGGAATTTGTTTACGCCAACGCTAATCTTACTGCCTCTTTCAATATCTTTTTGATATTGATAAGCGCTTGCCGCAATTTGCTCCTGCATAAATCCCTGTTCAATAGCTTCTACACTGCCACCCATCGAATCAATTTTTTCTATTAATTCTGATGCGGCTTTTTCAACTTCGTCAGTGAGAGATTCCACAAAATAACTACCCGCCAAAGGATCGGCTGTGTTTGGGACGCCACTTTCAAATGCTACGATTTGTTGCGTACGTAATGCAATTTTTGCAGCTTCTTCTGTAGGTAAACTTAGTGCCTCATCATAACCATTTGTATGAAGGCTTTGTGTGCCGCCCATTACTGCAGCAAGTGATTGTATTGTAACCCGGCAAATATTATTTAAAGGTTGTTGTGCTGTGAGCGTGCTCCCACCGGTTTGTGTATGAAAACGCAGCATCATTGCTTTTTCATCTGTTGCACCCAAGTCTTTCATAATGGTTGACCACATTCTTCTTGCTGCTCTAAACTTGGCAACTTCTTCAAATAAATCATTGTGTGCATTAAAAAAAAACGACAATCTTTTTCCAAATACATTTATATCTAAACCTTTTTGCAATGCTGCTTTTACATATGCTTTTCCATTGCTTAAAGTAAATGCAACTTCCTGCACCGCCGTGCTCCCTGCTTCTCTAATATGATAACCTGATATAGAAATTGTATTCCATTTTGGAACGGTAGTGCTGCACCATTCAAAAATGTCTGTGATGATGCGCATAGAAGGCTTCGGCGGATAAATGTATGTGCCTCGGGCTGCATACTCCTTTAGAATATCATTTTGTATAGTGCCCGAAATCTTTTTTAAATCTGCTCCCTGTTTTTTTGCAAGGGCAACATACAAAGCAAGTAAAATAAAACCTGAAGCATTAATGGTCATGGATGTAGACACTTCTTCTAGATTTATCCCTGCAAAAAGCAATTCCATATCTTCTAAACTATCAATGGCAACGCCCACTTTTCCTACTTCTCCGTCTGCAAGTGGATGGTCACTATCGTAACCGATTTGTGTAGGTAAATCAAAAGCTACACTCAAACCATTGACGCCCTGCCCTAATAAATAATGATATCGTTTGTTGCTTTCTTCGGCAGTTGAAAAGCCTGCGTATTGGCGCATGGTCCACAATTTTCCTCTATACATAGAGGCCTGCACACCACGTGTAAAAGGGAATTCACCCGGTAAGGATGTGTCAGATTTACTTGAATCCTCTATGGTATATAATTCTTTAATTTCTATGCCGGAATCTGTAGTAATATTTTTAGAGCTCATTTTTTATCGTTTGTCTTTAATCTTTTTTTCATTCAGCCTTATCTTTATTCCACTGCTTTCAAAGTTTGCTTAGCTTCATATTGTATAGCTTCCAGCACAATATGGTTAAGTTCCTGTTGCTGCGTTAAACTATATTCTAAAACTCTCTTGCTTAAGTCTAATGAAGTTGCCTGTGGTGGAAGCATGGCAGCCAATTGATTTATTATGTAAATGTTCTGGTCTTTTAATTTTGTAACAGCAGCCCATATTTCTTTGCTCACATATATTTGTTGACTCACATTATAATCATATTCGGATTTCATATTTTGTATAAGAACACCGTGCATAATGGCAGCACTTTCACCATGCGCTTCTGCACTGCTAATCATATTTTTTAAACCAGCCCTTTCTGCAAATACAGTAAGTCTCTCGTAAGCCAATAACTGTAATTTTTTGCTTTCGGGATTAGCATTCTTTAGCAGCTCTTTTAAGGCAATAAATTCTTTAATCAAATAAGTAAAACAAACCAGGCAAATCACTAAAATAATAACGGGGATATTTTGTAGCAAGGAATCCATGAAAAAGTTTTTAATTGTAAAATTAAACAATGCAACTTACATGCATCAGATGAATAAATATTTGTTTGATCCACTCATTTCATCTGCCAGAAATAATACCTTATTTTTAAACCATGATTGTGCTCACCGAAAATTCTGATCGGGAAAATCTTTTTCCATTTACCCATACAAGGCATACGGCGGATATCTTTATCGGAGCAATGACGATTAGAAAAAAATGGGAAATGTTGACTGGAGACGTAATTACAACTGACGACAATGAAGATGCCATTTTTATTCCTGCCAATATCATTCCTACAAAAGAAAATTTTAAGGAAATAATAGAAAAAGCTATTGAACAAAAAGAAATAGAGGCATCAGCCACAATAAAAATTATAAAACATGCATGGCAGTTATTTCAGTTAAATGACTATGCATTAAAGCAAGACTATATTTTGCTGACAGATAAAAAAACTTCACAATCATTACATACGTCCATTACTGGCAATAAAGAAAATATATTTATAGAAGAGGGAGTTAATATTTCACTTTGTTATTTAAATGCCACAACCGGTCCCATATTTATTAGCAATGGAGCAGAAATTATGGAAGGAAGTATGATCAGAGGTCCTTTTTTTCTGGGTGCAAACAGTGTAGTAAAAATGGGCAGTAAAATTTATGGAGCTACTAGTATTGGAGAAAACTGTATTGTTGGAGGTGAGATAAAAAATAGTATTTTGTTTGACAACAGCAACAAAGCTCATGATGGTTATTTAGGCGACAGTGTAATAGGAGAGTGGTGTAACTTAGGTGCAGGCACAAGCAACAGTAATGTAAAAAATACTGGAACGCAAGTAGGTTATATGCTAAAAGACAATACTGCATTAAGTTTTAGTGGAAACAAGGGAGGATTACTAATGGGCGATTACAGCAGAGCAGCCATAAATACTTCTTTCAATACCGGTACTGTTGTTGGCGTTTGTTGTAATATTTTTGGAGAAAAAAACCCACCAAAATTTACGGATAATTTCACCTGGGGAAATGATAAATATATATTTGAAAAAGCTTTGAGGGATATAGAAAACTGGATGGCTTTTAAAAACTATTCCATAACAGCATCAGATAAAAAAATATTAATGCAACTGTATGAAAAAGTTTGAGTACAAAATATTTACCGTTCCAACAAAGGGTTGGATAAATTATAAGCTGAATATTGAAGCTTTAGATACTCAACTTAATACTTTTGGAAAGCAGGGCTGGGAAATCGCTACTTCTATAGGTAGTGTTTATGAAACTGCAAGTTATAAGAAGAACATTATTATTTTAAAACGTGAAATAAATGATTAATTAAACCAAACAAAATATTATGAGAAAACAAATAGCTGCAGCCAACTGGAAAATGAACCTTACGATTGAAGAAGCTGAGCAACTAATGAACGAAATATTGGAAGCCAAAATCTTTTTAGAACCTCAGCAACAGGCAGTATTTGCAGTTCCTTTTCCTTATTTGATAAACATTAAAAATAAAATTGGGGAGCAGCCAAATTTTTTTGTAGCTGCGCAAAATTGTGCTTCCGAAAAAAGTGGCGCATACACAGGTGAAACAAGTGCACAAATGATCAACAGCATCAATATTAATTATGTATTGATAGGGCACAGTGAGAGACGTGAATACTACAATGAAACCAATGAAATACTCACAAAGAAAATAAACCTGGCACTTGCAAATAATTTGAACCCCATTTTTTGTTGCGGTGAATCTTTAAAAATCAGAGAGGGAAATTCCCAAAATGAATTTGTACAAAATCAATTGAAAGAGAGTCTTTTTCATTTAGCAGCAGGCGAAATCAATAAAATTATAATTGCCTACGAACCAATATGGGCAATAGGTACAGGCCTTACAGCCAGCAGCTTACAAGCACAGGAAATGCATGCACATATTCGGAAAGTGTTAGTAGATAAATATGGCGAAGAGATTTCAAAAACTATTTCCATTTTGTATGGTGGTAGTGTAAAAGCTGCAAATGCATTAGAAATTTTTTCGCAGCCAGACGTAGATGGGGGGCTTGTAGGGGGAGCAAGTCTTAATGCCCAAGAGTTTATTACAATTATTAAAAGCTTAAAAAAAATAAATTGTCCAATCAATTAAACGAAGTATCAGGAATTGAAGCCTTTTGCATTGCATTCAATTTATCGAGATCTAAGACTGTTGTATCTTTTTCATTGTCACGATGGAACATAGGTACGAATTTGGAACCATAAATAATTTCCTGTAATGTGTACGATGTTCTTGCAATTACGGTATTGCTAAACATATCGTCAAACGCTTTTACAAATACAATTACTTCTCCTTTAGCATTTGCAAAATCTTCTTTGGTAAAACCATAAAGTGGACTTTCTTTAGCAATAGGGTGAACTACAGTCCAGCTAAGCGTAAGCGCATTTATTGAACTTAACTCAAGGTCTAAGGTAAAAAACTGATTAGATGTTTTGCCGTCTTCATCATCTGTCATAATTACAAGTGTCATCTTACTTTCAGCATCTGTGAGTGTGGTATTTTTATACGGAGTCAACCTTATCATTAAGGCAGAAATTTCTTTGTACGGTGCAATAACAGCGTTCTCAGCAAATTTTATAAATGCTTTAGGTCGGCTGAATCTGCCATACATTAATCCGGTTGCTACTGCAAAACTCAGTAAACCTATCAAAGCATGGAAAGAAGAAACTGCATTCATTAAAAGACCTGATGGACTTATTCTTCCATAACCAACAGTAGTATATGTTTGTGTGCTGAAGAAAAAAGCTTCCATTAGTTTTTCAGATTCCGAACCCGTTTTCAAACCAATTAAATGCTCAACACCAATACAATAATATATAATTGTAAAAAGGAGATTTACAAATATGTAGAAAAATAAAATGATTAGAAAAAAACGCCAGCCGGAAATAGACAACATACTGTGAAACCAACTCAGACGAGAAAAATAACCTAATCCTCTTTTTTCAATATTGGGAGTTCCATCTTGGTTTAGAAGTCTGCCACCGTAATTAGAAGCATTTGTTCCGAAACCCGTATTAATGGTTTTGGCTCTATCAGACACGATTTTTTTATTGAATGCCATGTGTATTTTTTTTATGAGCGCTATTTTTTAAAGAAAGATAATTCTTTAAGCAAAAAGTTATTACAACTGTCGTGAATGCAGTTGATAAAAGTAAAAAAACAAAGGGCGACAAATAATATTTCAAAAAGAAAAAGCAAAAATATACAAATGCTAAACTTAAAAACAATTTTAATAAAAAACTAACAGGAACTAGATCGCTTATACGTGCTTGTATCAATTTTACTGACTCCCATAAATAATAAAACACCTGAAAATAAGTAGCAACTACAATAGCGAAAGCGACTCCCGCAACTCCCATAGTAGGGTAAAGAAGAGTCATTAATAAAAGTGCCAGGATAATATCCATTAAAGAGCCCATTAAAATTTTATTTGTCTGGTTATAACATTGTAATATAACCGTATAGTGATTTATACGGAGCGGTACAATAAAAATACTGATGAGGAAAATAGGTACAGATCCACTATACTTATCTTTAAATATTAAGGAGAACGCTTCATTATGAGTAATAAGCAACATAAAAAAAACGGGAAATGAAATGTAAGAAAGTAGCTTAAAGCTTTCTCTAAAAACAATCGCAGCATTTTTTTTATCTGAAATGTTGTGGCTAATTTTTGTAAGCATAAAAGTTTCTGCAGCGCTTATTAAAACAGCAAATAATGGAATTTCAATGGTTCCGTTTACAAACACAGCAAAGTTTGCAGCACTTAGCAAGAAAACAACATACATCTTATCAAGCCACCTCGCTATCACGCTCACAATTTCATTGCATCCTAAGTATAACCAATTTTTAAAAAATATTTTATGGGAGCTGGAATGGTAAGATTCTAGTTTATGTTTTTTAATAAAAAAAAACAGCAATGACTTGGTTGCGAGCAAGCACAATAGCCAGAAAATTAAAAGTTGTAAATCGAACGGCGCAAAATAAAAATACCAATGAATACCAAAAAAAATTATACTGTAAATGGTGTTTGCAGTAAAGTAAGCAGTGAACTGGTTGCGCTTTATTAAAAACGTATCTACAAGGGTGGTTATAAATTGAAACAATATAAAAACAAGTATATAGATTTTAATGGTGGTGGAAAGGCTTGGCGTAGTGAAATAAAACATAGTAGCAACGCAGGCGAAAAGCATCGCATACCATAGAATAATTTTGCTTTTAAACTGCCCGAAAAAATAGTTAAAAACGACTTCTCTGTTTGCCAGAATGATGGAGGGCAAAGCAAAGGTTATTATGATGTTTAAAATATTGCTGTATATCCAAAAGATTTGAAATTTTCCATATTCATCGTAAGATAACTTTCGAGAATAGAGAATAGAAATAATTATAAGAGTGAGTACGGGTAATAATCTGGCTACAAATACCGGGATTAATTTTTTTTTTAAATTATACCTCAAAGAAATGGTATCGTGCAATTGGGGTTTCAATCCCTTACTATTTTTATAAGAAAGGTCGTTGGTTTTTTTACGAAATTATTAGCCAGATTATCTAAAATTCTCCATAAAGAAAATGGTAAAAATGAAAGTAAATTGTACAATCGTAATTTTAAAATGTATTTATTGCAATAAACTTCCGTAAAAGTTTTATAAGTTAAACGATGAAATAAAACTTTTATATTCTCTTCATTAAAGCTGTGTAGGTGAGCACTTTTAGGTGTGGGTTTGTTGCAATGCACACAAAGGGAATATTCAATTTTTTCATTGTAGGGCGTTACTAATATCAGTGTGCCACCTCGCTTCACTTTTTGTAAAAGGCTTTCAACAAATACAGCCGGATCGTGCACATGCTCTATGACTTCAGAGGCAATGATGCAGTCGAATGAGTTATTTTTAAAAGGTAAATTAAAGGCATCGCATACAATACCTGCGTGGTTTTGATGGGGGAATTTAGCTAATGCTTTTGCAGGATTTGTACTGGAAATATCAGCTGAAATAATTTGTTTCCCCTGTTTTAAAAAATATTCAGCAACCCAGCCGCTTCCACAGCCAACGTCCAATATGCTAAAAGTATTTTTTGGCACTGCATTAATTATGGCTTGCCGGCTGCGTTTACGTTCCTGTTTAGTGGTACTTTGTTCATCATCCTTAAAATAATCAAATTGCAGTGCGTCTATCTCATAATGTTTGAAGTAATCGAAATTAGAATCAAAACTTTTATGTAATTCCGTTTCATTATTGATTGAACGGCCTGCCGTATCTATCATTACTGCTATTTCATCTTTTATAAAATATGTATTTCCTGTGGCAGTTTGGAGATAATCATTTTGAGGAGAAGATATTAATTCTTCTCCCGAGTACGGATCCACCAATTTTGAGATCAAAAAGTGTTTCATATAAACAGATGCGGGAATAATTATATAATTTTAGTAGTGTGCCGAAATTAATTAAATATAAATGAAAAGGTTTTTTTTATACCGATTGTTTAAAGAGTCAAAACCATGGTTTATATTTTGCATTTCATTTCTAATGCTATATCTATTTTTTTTTGTGAAAAAGATGGATACCGTGTTTACTCCTTATAACGGAATGTTTGCTTTTGGAAACAATAAGCCTAATAAAGCTTCCACCATTGCCATAAAACTAGATAATAAAGCAGTAAGATATACTAACAACTTTTGGTGGAAAAAAGATTTTTTTGAAAATGCAATCGCATTTTACAGTCGTTATACTCTCAACTCGAAACATGTTGCATTAATTGATTACATCAAACAATCACAATTTAGCGACTCCCAAAAACAATTTTTATATAAAAGATTGACGCCTGATAGTGTTTTAGTTAAGGCATATGCAAAGTGGCTTTTGAAATATGCAAATGAAAAGGTACAAAGCAATTCAACGATAGAATTTGTGAAATATGATTTTGATTTTTTAGCTAACAAACTGCTGCTAAAAGATTCTATGAGTTTATTTAAAATAAAAGTTTCAAATGGTGAAGTCATTAATTGAAAGTGAGGTAAAAAATAAGCTTAGAATTATACTAGGTGTTTTATTTATTGAATATCTCATAATTGTATTTTCCGGCATCAGTTTTACCAATTTAAGTGGTGACATGCTTTTTAGCATCGGTGTTGATCCTTTGTTTTGGTTGATTTACATTGCAAAAATTCCTCAAACAATTTTAAAGTACACATGGTTAGCGATTCTTTACGATATCGGCATCTTTTTAAGTTTTATATTTTTAATTTATAACCCCTTTAAAAATAAAATTGCTGTAGTACTTTTTTGTTTGCTTCTCGTTTTTTATGTAAGCTATATGGGCTTGATAGGAACGAGAAATTATATGACTGGTTTTTTTCTGGTACTACTACCTTTTCTTTTTAAAGAAGATAAAAACAGGCAAATATCTTTTGGAGTGTTAAGGTACTTTCTTCTTTTTTTTTATGTAAGTGCTGCGTTTATTAAAATTCAACAAAGTAGTATCTATGACCTAAATTATTATAGCAAAATTTTAATAAACCAGCTTACACCATATTACTTGGAGCATAACTTTTCCTGGAGGACAGTTGTTAATCTATATTTAGTTGGGCACCCTTACTTTTCGAGAATTTTGTTTTTGAGTGGACTATTGCTTGAGTGTATACCTATAGTGGGTTTTTTTACAAAGCGATTCGATCCTTATTTAGCCACATTAATTCTACTCTTTCATCTTTCAAATTGGTTCATAATGGATATAGCTCCAATTGGTCAAATTGCATTTATTTGTACACTTTTTTTTAGTAAAAAAATATATAAGAATCGTCGCTTTTAGAAGTCACTGCAACACATTTTCAATTATTTATGATCTTTATCTTCTTTATGTAATTAGTATAGAAAAGTTGCATAGCATGTATAAAAATTTAGAGAGTTTTTAATGGCACGGTAATTGAAAAGAGGGTGAAAAATAATTTAGCTATGAAAAAAATAACATTATTGTGTTTGATGGCAATCTCCCTATTTGTTGCTGAAGCACAGACAAAAAAAAGCAAGAAGTTTAAAAAACACCCTAGTAAAGAAACAATTGCGAGCGCAAAATTTAAGAGGGTGGAAGCTCAAAAGAAATTAATGAGAGATTCGTTAATGTTAGGTTTGAAAATGGAAGATTCCTTAAGACTTGCAGGAGATATTATGGCGGATTTACAAAAAGACAGTTTGAGTGTTGTTTACAAACAAAGTGGTTTAAAAAATATCGACAGTCTAAATAAAGTGAGGTACGCTGCCATTGCAAAATCGAGAAGTGATGTGGATGTGGCTGATAAAACCCAAATGGACATAAATAGAGCAGCCAAATTAAATGATTATCAGAGCAAACAAGTAAAATATATTAATCAGACTTATGCTGATAGGGCGAAACAATTATTAAATGGCTCCGACCCTCAAACTAAAAAAATAGAACTGGCTACTTTAAATCAGGAGAGGAGAAATAAGATCAAAGTAGTTGTAGGAAAAAATCGTGAAAAGAAACTAGAAAGCGAGCGCAAAGACTACTTTAAAAAGAATACTCCAGATGAATCCAACATATGGATAAATGTTGCTGAAAGTGTGGCTCTAAAATAAAAATCAATTCAATATCAAATCAATCCTTTTTAAAAAAACCGTCGCTTTCGCAACGGTTTTTTCTATTATATCATTACCAAACTAATTTTATTTCTCTACAACCATTTTAAACACACCGGTTTACCAACTATAATTCTTTTACCCGTATCATTTAATAATCCCGTGATCTTATTCCTTTCAAAAATTACAATTTCATCGCTGTTTTGGTTTGCAGCTAATAAATATTTACCTGATGGATCAAAGTTGAAATTACGTGGTGCTAAACCTAGAGTTGACTGATGCCCTATAAGTGATAGCAAACCCTTTCTCTGATTAATTTTATAGATGGCAATTGTATTAGATTCTGCACGGTTGCTTGCATATAAAAAATTTCCATCAGGAGAAATATGGATGTCAGCACTTCCTGCTGCTCCTTTAAAATTTGCCGGGAGTGTAGAAATAGTTTGCAACTTTTTAAGCGTTTTATTTCTTGTAGAAAAAAGCGTAACCATCCCAGAAAGTTCCTGTACTACGTACAAATATTTTCCATCGGCCGAGATGTCCATATGTCTCGGACCGGAGCCAGGCACTACATTTACAAAATTTTGTACAGAAGGTTTTACTATTCCTTTTTTTTCGTCAAAAATATAATTCATAATCTTATCAGTGCCTAAATCAGCCACATATAAAATGCCTTTGGCAGTTAGTAAAGAAGAGTGCACATGAGGTGAATTTTGTCTGAGGCTATCAATACTTTTTCCCTGCATTTGCACTGCTTGAGAAGCAGGTAGCAATTCACCATTTCCTTTAACAGGTAAGACAGAAAAATTTCCACTACTGTAATTTCCTACAATTAACCATTTTCCGGTCTTATCAGTAATGATGTGACAGGGGTTGCTTCCTTCTGAAGATTGAGAATTTATTTGAGAAAGCGTTCCTGACTTTCTATCAAAAGCAAATGAAGTTACAGATCCGCCTTTGCCATTCTTATCTGCATTTTCATTCACAGCATACACAACTTCCTTGTTGGGGGAAATGCATATGTATGAAGGATTAGACGTTTTGATATGACTTATTTCTTTTGCTGAACCATCACTGCTGTTAAAATCATAAACGTAAATTCCCGCACTTTTTGGAGAATCATAAGTACCTACAATCAGGGAATGACTTTGTGAAAATCCGTTGAACATAAAAGCAACACAACATGCGATTAGAAAAATTTTCATAACAATTTTTATTAGGTTAAGTGATAGAACTAAACTACAGTAAAAAATGGAAAAGTAGCTATTCCTTGTTTTGTTAGATGCAAGTACGATCCAGTTAATTAAAGTGCTGTTAACCTTTTTTAATTATTACCACTGATGTTTAAACATTGTATATTTGTTATATAACCAACACTAAAATGCAATCAACAAAAAGTAAATCGTGGCTTAAGAAGATTGCTGTTATCATTTTGATTTTTGTAGTTGCAGGGGGGTTAGGTATCTATTTAATATTTACAGAAAAATTTGAAGATACAGGTCAACAAAAGGCTGCTTTCACAACAAATGCAGATGCACTGATAAGGGAGTTTCAGCGAAATGACAGTGCAGCAAATAAAAAATATGCGGAAAAAATTATTACAGTAACGGGACAAATTGCGGAAACGGAGATTGCGGACACTACAATAAATATAAAAATGACAGATACGCTGACAGGCTCATACATTATTTTTGCGTTTCAGGAGCAGCACATTAAGGAGGCAAAACAGTTAAAAGAAGGAAATGTCGTTTCTATAAAGGGATCTTGTAGTGGCGGCTCCTACAGCAAAATTTTAGAATCAGAATTTATAACCTTTAAACGTTGCGTAATTACTAAATAAAATTTTAAACTAAAAAACAAATATGAAAAAAACACTTATTCTTTTTGCAATGGTAGGATTAACCAACTTTGCAATTGCACAAAAAAAACGGACGACAACTTCTGCAATTATTAATTTTGATGCAACAACTAGTTTAGACAAATTGCCTAAAGCAGACAATAAAACTGTTGTTGCAAGTATTGATACCAAAACAGGAAATGTTGCTTTTGAATCAATAATAAAAAGTTTCACTTTTGCAAATCCTAAGATGCAGGAGCATTTTAATGGCGATAAATGGATGGATTCAGATAAATATCCAACCGCAACTTTTACAGGAAAGATTACAAATTTAGCTGCTGTAAATTTTAAAAAGAATGGAACATACGGTGCAAACGTAACCGGCGATCTTTCTATGCATGGAGTTACGAAACAGGTGACGACTACTGCCACGATTATTGTAGCCGGTAAAAAAATTAATACGAAAACTGATTTTTCCGTGAAGCTCGAAGATTATGGCGTAAATGGAGGAGCTATAGCTGCAGGAAAGGTTTCAAAGGATCCAAAAATTTCAGTAGTAGCTGACTTTAAATAATTTTTTTCATAAAAGCCCCCAAACAATATTGGTTTGTTTGGAGGCTTTTTTTTGTGGAAAAGTTCCTTAGATTTCATCTGAAGAAATATAAAATAAAATCAGTTTTCATTTAATTCCTCCTGTATATCATTTTATTTCTTTGCCGTAGCCATCATTTTAGACATGCTTAGATGAGACTCCACAACAGGAATTGTATTAGAGATTATTTTATTAAGATCTGCGTCAGCAACTGAAGTTTTAGCGCTTTTTAATTTCTCTAATATTTCAACATGGTCTGCAATCATTTTTTCAACCCATGCTTTGTTCCATTCGTTGCCCATTTTGTTGTTTATGTTTACCTCATTTGCAGTATCTAAAGCAGGCATCATAATGTTTGTATGGTTTCCCATCCAAGTCTTTATTTCCATAGCAAGTTTGTTATGATCTTTAAGCATCATAACTGAATGCTTTTTTATTTCTTTATCACCCTTCATCGTACCTGCAGTAATCCAAATTATTTCTTTTGTATTCTTTGGCACAGCGTAGTTGATAAATTCCTGCTCCGGCGAAGTTGCACTTGATGGATTGGTTTTCTTTCCGGTAGTTGATGTATCACCGATGCCCGGTGTTGTCATCGCCAGCGAATCTTTTGTTGTCTCAGAAGTAACGGTTTTATTTCCGTCGTTACATGAATAAAGAAAAAATGAAGTAGCTAATAAAGCCGCAGAAAAATTTAATAATTTCATAATTGTATATTTTATATTTAGAAAATATTAACATAAAAAAACGTGCCGAATAAATCTGTTTAAAATAATAAAAATAAAGAAAGACCTCAGCGCCTCTAATTTTGAACTAACTGTCAAACATTTTTGAAAGAAATTTTAAAAAACTCTCTGCACCACCTTTTTCTGATGTGCTGCTAAACGTTTGATTTTCCATTCTTGTAAATTGTTTATAAGTAGCAACTCCGAAGAGAATAAAAAGAAAAACAAGAACGGAAGTAAATATTATAAGATCGAGATTTTCCATATTACTTTTTCTTTTTAATATTTAAGTATATCAATGTAATGATAATAGTGGGAGGCCAAAGCCCTAAAAAAATGGCTCTGTCATGATCTTTTAAAACAACATAATAATACTCTGAAACAAATATTAAGACGATTGCACTTAGAAATATAAAGAGTTCAACTTTTTTTAACATAAGTAAGTTTTAATGTGAAAGTAATTTAAAATGTTTTAAAAAGAGGATTATGATTTATTAAAGTAATTTGTTCTAGCTAACATACATTAGTTTTGTAAAAAACAAACATTTGTGAACAAAATACTTGCTGCTTGGATTACTGTATACGACAACTTTGAAACTCGTTGGATAAAATTTCAAAAATCACGCATTATTAGTAATACAGTTATTATCTTCTTTTTCCTCGGTATTGTTGTTTCACTTGCTTCTCACTACAATATGATTTCTTTCAAAGTAGGAAAATTTTTTGCTATAGAACTCGCTTTTAGCGTTTTACTATTAAGTGAAATTTTTGATCTTGTTTTTATTCTCACACATTCTGTAGCAGATTCTGTAGGCAAGCAGTTTGAAATAGTCTCTTTAATACTTTTACGGAATTCATTTAAAGAACTAGGCCACTTACCGGATTCTATAAATTGGGATTTACAAGCGCTTATAGATTTATTACCGCTCATTGCAGATGCATTTGGAGCAGTGATTATTTTTTTAATAACAGTTCTATTTTACCGTTCACAACGTCATGTCCAAATCACAAGTAATGATGTTGAAAAAAATAAATTTTTCATTCAAAAAAAATTGATCGCATCATTACTTCTTATTATTTTTCTAAGTCTTACAGTTTTTATGTTTATTGAATTTTTATTAAAGGGTCACATCATAAATATCTTTAACTCTTATTATACAGCACTTATTTTTTCTGATATTCTCATTTTAATAATTTCTCTCAGATACAGTAATCTCTATATTCACTTATTTAGGTATTCATCATTTGCTTTAGCAACCGTTATAATTCGCATATCACTTTCTGCTCCTAAATATTTTAATGTATTGCTGTCCATCGCCGCAGGCTTGTTTGTTTTGCTTGTTTCTAACATTTACAATACATTGAATAACACTATTGTAAAACTAAATGATCCAACATGATTCTTAATTAGATGTTGAGGAATTAAACTCCTTTATTCATAAATATTTAACGGAACACCCATAAAATTTATTCATTATTTTTGCACCTCAAAAGACTACGCAGATAAGCGTTTACATGAAGAATATTAGAAATTTTTGCATCATTGCCCATATTGACCACGGAAAGAGTACCCTTGCTGATAGACTAATACAAAGCACAAACACAATTGGTGAACGAGACATGCAGGCACAGGTTTTAGATGATATGGATCTGGAGAGAGAAAAAGGCATTACCATAAAAAGCCATGCGATACAGATAAACTATCCTTATAAAGGTGAACAATACGTTCTCAACTTAATTGATACTCCCGGTCACGTGGATTTTAGTTACGAGGTGAGTCGTGCGCTTGCAGCATGTGAGGGCGTTTTGTTATTGGTAGACGCTACACAAGGTATACAAGCACAAACCATCAGCAATTTATATTTGGCAATTGAAAATAATCTGGAAATCATTCCGGTTATAAATAAAATAGACATGGAGGGTGCAATGATACCCGAAGTAACAGATGAAATTATTGAATTGATTGGCTGTAAAGCTGAAGATATCGTATTGGCCAGTGGTAAAACAGGTATTGGTATTGATGAAGTTTTTGCTGCGATTATTGAACGTATTCCGGCACCAAAGGGTGACCCAAATGCGCCATTACAGGCACTTATTTTTGATAGTGTCTTCAACAGTTTCAGAGGAATTATTGTTTACTATAGAATTTTTGCAGGCAGCTTAAAAAAAGGGGAGAAGGTAAAATTCTTCAGTACAGAACAAACATACCACGCCGATGAGGTAGGTATTTTGAAACTGGGAATGGAGAAAAAAGACGAAGTCTTTTGTGGCGATGTAGGTTACATCATTACCGGAATAAAAAACGCCAAAGAAGTAAAAGTCGGAGATACACTTACAAGTGTTGCTAACCCAACTTCTGAAAGAATTGATGGTTTCGAAGATGTAAAATCAATGGTTTTCGCAGGGATTTTTCCGGTAGATACAGACAAGTTTGAAGAGCTAAGAGATTGTATGGAGAAATTACAACTCAATGATGCCTCTCTTACATTTGAGCTTGAAACTTCACAGGCATTGGGCTTCGGCTTCCGTTGTGGTTTCCTGGGATTACTCCACATGGAAATTATACAGGAGCGTTTGGAAAGAGAATTTAACCAAACAGTCATTACAACTGTGCCGAACGTAAGCTTTATAGCACATACAACAAAGGGTGAAATTATACATGTGCACAACCCCGGTACATTGCCTGATCCAAGCCGTACAGAAAAAATAGAAGAGCCTTACATAAAAGCACAAATCATTACCAAGCCGGAATATATTGGAAATATTATGACGCTCTGCATCAGCAAGCGTGGCATGTTAATTCACCAAGGATATTTATCACCGACCCGTGTGGAGCTTACATTTGAAATGCCATTGACGGAAATTGTTTTTGATTTTTACGATAAACTAAAATCGCAAACACGAGGCTACGCTTCTTTCGATTATCATCCAATAGGTTTTAGAGATGCAGATATTGTGCGCATGGATATTTTATTGAACGGCGAAAAAGTAGATGCATTAAGCGCCTTAATTCACAGAAGCCGCTCAGCAGAATTTGGCAGAAAGCTGTGTGAGAAATTGAAAACATTATTGGATAAACAGCAGTTCCAGGTTGCAATACAAGCTGCCATAGGTGCTAAAGTTATTGCCCGTGAAAACATTAGCGCCATGCGCAAAGATGTAACTGCAAAATGTTATGGGGGTGATATAAGTCGTAAGCGTAAATTATTAGAAAAGCAGAAAGAAGGTAAGAAGAGAATGAGGCAGATAGGAAACGTAGAAGTGCCGCAGGAAGCATTCTTGGCGGTGCTGAAGTTAGATGATTAAAAGCCCCTCTATTTTCCCCGAAGGGGAAGGACAAGAAGTAGATTATAGCGAAGAATAATATTTGGAAGTTTTTTTTAAATTAATTCTCTATTCGCTAATCTCTTCGATAAGTTTTTCGAGATTTCCCTCCCCTTCGGGGAGGAAAGGTGGGGCTACTTGTACGTCATACCATTATTGTACTTTTTTTACGCACTAAATAATAATATTCAAAATCAAAAGAAGCATTTTTTAAGTGAGGTTTAAAAGTCCAATATTACTCATTTGCAAATTTGCACATTTTCACATTTTCAAATTTGCTTCGTGAGGTTTTTCCCTGAATCAGCATTACAACAATTGGAGTTCGATAAAATAAAAGAGCTGCTTGCTTTGCATTGCAGAACGGAATATGCAAAAACAAAAGCGGAGGAGCTGCGCATTCATACCAAAAAAGAATACATAGAAACAGAATTAAAACAGGCGAACGAGTTCAAATTAATTCTCGATTCGGGAGGTAACTTCCCAAACGATTTCACCACAAATATTTCTAGAGATTTAAAATTGCTTGGCATACCGGGAGCATCATTATCAGGTGAGCAATTTATCCTAATCCGCAGACTAGCCAGCAGTATGGAAAATATTTTCCGATGGTTTACGGTGGAGATAAGAGAAACTTATCCCGGTCTTACAAAAGTTATAGAAAACAATTACTACGAAAAAAACATAAAGGTTTTAATAGATGAAATTTTAGATGAAACCGGTGCTGTGAAAGATAAAGCCAGTACGGCTTTGGCAGATATTAGGATGAAGCTTTACAAAAAGCGGGGGGAGTTAAGAAGAATGTTTGATAGGATTGTTTCAAAATTAAACAAGCAGGGTTTTCTTGCAGACATTGAAGAAAGTTTTATGAATGGCAGGCGGGTTTTGGCTGTTGTGGCAGAACAGAAAAGAGTGGTGAAAGGAGTCTTGCACAGTGAAAGTGAAAGCAGGCGCACAAGCTTTATTGAGCCTGAAGAAACGACCGAACTTA